>JALZIY010000321.1 GCA_030860085.1 Bacteroidota bacterium
GGACAAAAATACCGTTTACTTTTACCGCTTATACACGCTTTAACCATTATTAACCTTGTTACAACGTGGATTAACAGTTTTTGAAAACCCTACTGTCTATTTTTGATTAAAATCGCTGTATATGAAAAAGATATTTTTTTTGGTTTCCCTCTTCTCTTCATTCTTTGTTAATGCGCAGGTAAAAGAAGGAAAAGTAGTTTATGAACGCACTATGCAGATGCGGCGTCCACAAGGTGTTGATGAAGAAATGGCGAGAATGATACCATCTTCCCGGAAAGATAATTTTGAACTGATGTTTGGAAATAACCAGTCCATATGGCAAATGTTACCCAACCCTGAGGGAGATAATAATACGTTTACAGAAGGAGGTGGCAATGTGATGATACGCATGGCAGGTAATAATGATGTTATCTATCATGATTTTTCAACAGCTAAAAGAACGGACCAGCGTGAACTTTTTGAAAAAGAATTTCTGGTAACTGACAGCATACGAAAATTATCATGGAAATTATCTGATGAAACAAAAACAATTCTTGACCGCACTGCACGTAAAGCAACTACTCAACGCATTAGTCCACGCATGCAAATGACGATGGAAAATGGAGAAATGAAAAGACAGGAAGTAAAGGATACGTCTAATATTATTGCCTGGTTTACCTCAGATATTACCGTGCCTGCCGGACCCCAGGAATTCCAGGGACAATTGCCTGGCTTAATACTGGAACTGGATATAAATAATGGACGCACTATTTATAAGGCAGTGGAGTTTTCTGCAAAAGTTAATGCCTCAAATATTAAAGAACCAAAAGGTGGCAAGCGCATAACTTCTGATGAATTTACAAAAGAACGTGAAAAATTAATGGAAGAAATGAGGCGCAATAATCCTGGTGGCAACCGGACAATACGAATAAATTAGTTGTACGTGAGACGTGAAAAGTGAGACGTGAGAAAATGAGGCCCTTTGCCACCTAACTCTCCCGTTTGAAAGTCTTGTGTGTTTGACTTCTCACGTCTGACGTCTCACGTCTTCAAATCAATTTTATTGTTCGCTGATATTTCCCCTTTCATGATCTTCCTTTTCCTTTTCATAAACTGACAAACCAACCTTCCACGCAGGGAACTCAAAATGCATTGACACTTCAATCTTAAATTTTTGAAAACGGCTTGGTGGAAAAGCAACTGCCAATACACTGGTAGTAAACTTTAGCGTTTCAACAGGCTCTTCATATTTTCCTTGCAGAGTATATTGATCGGCTACATATTTTATATTCATTCCTTTTACCTGGTGAAAAACCCATTTGTATTTTTTAACCGCCTCTTCAAAATTTTCGGTAGTCAATAGAATTGCTTGCCAACTATAAAGGCTTTGCGATCAGCACTGTATTTTACAATACTTGATTCTTCGGCTGAGTTAAGTTTTAATAAAGAAACATACTCTGTAGTCTGGGGATTTTTAGTCTTTATTTCACCGCGTAAAGCAGCAAAGCCATTCGGATAATCTTCTACTACTTTTTGAATATCATTGCGAAACCATTATTGATTGGAAGCTTTAATTGTGAACTGGCATCCACAGAAAAAAATAAAAAGGCCGTAGCCATTAGATGAAAAAATTTCATAGGTATTAGGATTTTAACAGCCAAGATAACAGGAAATCCACAAAAAACTTCTTGTTATCCACATTTTATCTGTAATTTCCTATTCCATTTTTCACTAAAACATCATACAATATGAAACACAGAGGCATCGCTCATTCACGCAGAGAGGTTGAAATTTACAAAGCTTATTATAAGCCTTCTTTTAATTTATTGCGCTTTTTTAAAGCCATTTTAGGTGTGTTTATCTTTGGCAGAACGTCGGTAGCGCATAGTTACATTCCGGTAAAAAAAAGACCAGTTAAATAATAAAAAAATCCCGTCTCGCTATAAACGACACGGGATTTTTTTATTGCATTATTCTCAGATTTCTCATGCCTCTTTCCATCATCCTTGGCATCATGCTTTTGCCACCCATACGATTTAGGTTATAAGTAAACGTCAACATAAAGAAACGTTGCAGCACTGTGTTCTGTACATCTTCAATATAATTTTCTCCTACATAACGATTGAAATTTTGATTTTCATTTAATATATCAAACACAGATAATTTTATTTCGCCTCTTTTGCTTTTAAAC
Source organism: Bacteroidota bacterium (assembly GCA_030860085.1). Classification (GTDB taxonomy): domain Bacteria; phylum Bacteroidota; class Bacteroidia; order Chitinophagales; family Chitinophagaceae; genus Flavisolibacter. Next base: position 2,171 of record JALZIY010000321.1, read on the forward strand.
ATCTGCTTAGCCATGGAAGCATTCCACATTGCAAAGCTTGGGTCTATGCCCTCACCCTGGTTAGGGTTGATGGTATAATCAAAATCTGTTGACAAAATAAAACCTTTGGGAAATGTATAAGAAATATCGCCGGAATATACTTGTGTAAAATAAGAGGTCTTTCCGTGGTTTTGATTGGTCTTAATCGTGTATTTAGCCGATGTGTAATTAATACTGGTGCTTAATCCCAGATCAAATTTGTCTTTATAATTATAACTTAAGCGCAGGTCTTCACCCAATGTGAGGTTCTTTGTATAATTTTTAATGCCATCCCAAACATTTCCATTACGGCCATAAGTGATGCGGGTATTGGTATTAAAATTTCCGCCTTTCATTTGCTTGATAGGAAAGCCAATATTAAATGCACCGGTTAAATTATAAGTACCATCTAAATTAGTCGGGCGAATAAACTGTATGCCACCACCCAGGTTAGCAATAGAATCAACTATCTTATTGTATGTGTTATTATAACTGATCGACGCAAACATGTTGCGGAATTTGATCATGTTGAAAAAGTTGTACGTAAGTGATATATTGTTAGAAAATTCCTGCCTTAATCTTGCATTACCATTTCGAATAGTAGGGAAATTAGTGCTATCACCTCCCACAGTTTCCTGTAGCTGAGTGATAGAAGGTTGATTGGTGCGGCCACGATAATTAAATCGCAAGCTTCTGCTGCGTGCAAACTGGTAATTAAAATTCAATGTGGGAAATAAATTTGTGTACCGCTGTCTCAAAAGCGAATCTTTTGTAAGATTATTACTTTCCATCAATGTATTTTGAACAGCTACTCCTAATTGATAATTATATTTCTTTTTTATAACGCGAAAGTTTGTACCAAGTCGGTTTGACTCATTTAAGTTTTTGAAATAATTGGTCAGGGAATTATTTACCACATCAAATTTGCCCGTGCCGATATTAAAATTATTTGTGTGCCTGTCAGATTCACTTTGGTTTTTGTTATAACTATAATTGAATTCCCAGATCTTATCACGGGCAATAGGTTCTGTGTAAGCGAAAGTAACACCGTAATTATTGGTTAAATTATCTTGTAAGGTTTGCTGGTTTGTATTGCTTGCCCTGATCTTGGCACCGCCACTATTAAAAAAATTACTATTAGAGGCCAGGTAACTTTCGCGGTTGTTTTTACTATATGTATTTGATAAGTTGACAGATAATGTTCTGCCGATCTTGTTCAATTTTCGTCGCCATATTAAATTGTTGTTCCAGTTAAAACCATCGCCTTCGTTATCATAGATATTTCTTGTATTATTTAATAGATAGGCATTACCGGCCTTCTCTGCTTCTTTTGTAATAGAATCATCGCTGTAGGTAGAGCTATTTTGAAAACTAATATTAGGTGTATAAATAATTGAGTTTAGCGAATCAATATGGTAAATAAGGTTATAATTAAGCCGGTGATTATGATTGATGTTTTGAGAAATAGTTTGCTGATCACTATTGATGGTTGAATCGGTGAAGAAAGTCTGGCGATAACCTTTTCGCAGATTTGCAGCATTGGCACTGTTGTAAAAATAGCTTCCGTTTACATCTATTTTTTTACCCCATATATCACGGTAATTAATACCTGCCGAACCTGTTTTTGTAATACCAGAGCCACCACTGCTGCCAACATTAAAACCCCCAAAATTACCTCCACCTCCTGGGCCCACATTCACAATATTCATTCCGCCACCCATTCCTCTAC
>JALZIY010000334.1 GCA_030860085.1 Bacteroidota bacterium
GTTACGGGTACAGTAAGAGATAGCAATGGAGATGCTATTCCATTCGCAACAGTAGCTGTGACCGGCACTAAAACTGCTGTTACAGCCGATGTCAACGGAAACTTTTCCATCAGCCTACCGCAAAATGGACGTTTAGATGTTTCTGCTACCGGCTACGCCACTCAAACAATTTCTGTTACAAGTAATACTATTTCACCGGCACTTGTTAGAACCGAAGGTCAATTGCAGGAAGTTGTAGTAACGGCTTTAGGCATCAGAAGAGAAAAGAAAGCGCTTGGGTATTCTGTCCAGAGTGTAGGTGGTGATGACCTAACTATAGCTAAAGCCGTGGATGTAAGCAGTTCTTTGGCAGGCAAAGTTTCAGGTGTTCAATTAATTGGTTCTCCCAGCTCTACTTTTGACAATGCAAGTGTACTTATAAGAGGTGTTACAGGCTTAGGACCCCAGGCGCCCATATTTGTTGTGGATGGAACTATTACGGACCAGTCTGCGGTAATTATGGATAACGTGGAAAGTTTATCTGTATTAAAAGGGCCTGCTGCCACCGCCTTATACGGGCAAAGAGCGGGCAATGGTGTTGTTGTTATCACCAGTAAAAAAGGAAGTCGTAAAAAGAGCTCAAGCATCGAGTTAAATCTTGGCGTAACCAGGGAAAATTTGTCTATCCTTCCTCCTTATCAAAATGAATATGCAGGGGGATATACATCAGCTTATACTAATAAAAATTCATTGGGTGCAGGCTATCTTGATGACCAGGGATATTATATTTTTAAATACAATCCAACCGTTCATCCTCCCTCATGGGCAACCTTTAACGGACACAGAATGTTGGAGTATGGTGCTGACGAAAGTTGGGGCCCGAAAATAGACGGCTCCATGTATCGTCCTTATTATAGCTGGTACCCAGGTGATGATTTTGGCAAATTAGTGCCAATGACGGCTCAGCCCGATAATGTAAAGAACTTTTTTCAAGATGGCTACAACGCCAATAATAGTATCTCATTTACCAGCGGTGCAGAAAACTATAATTTCCGGTTAACCTATGGTAATCAAAACAGATCTCTTATTATACCAGGAGCTAAAAGGGATCAGCATCAGGTGGGGATTAACGGATCGTATGATATTGGCAGCAGAATCAATATCTCATCTGATATGACCTTTACAACAGCCAAAACAAAAGGACAGCCATTAGAAGGTTACCGTTTAGATGGTTTGAACGTAACCCAAAATTTTAATCAATGGTTTCAGCGCCAGTTGGATTTCGAAAAAATGAAAACTTACCGTGAACCCGATGGTAGTTTGAATTCATGGAATATTGGCGATCCTAATTCCTCATCCGACATAGCTGTATATGGTATACCTCAATATTGGGACAATCCTTATTTTGTGATCAAGGAAAATTTTGGTACGCAATTCACTAATCGAATGGTGGGTAATATTGGATTGAATTATAAGTTTAATAACCATTTGAATCTTCAATCGTATGTCCGCACCAGCCAATCCAACAGCGAAAATGATTTTAGAGTAGCAGCCGGCGGATTACAATTGAATGAATATTCAATAAGTCAGCACCAGTTCCGTGAGATGAACTATGAAACAAACCTGAATTACAGAAATAGGTTTGGTGACTTTTCAGTAGATGGATTATTGGGTGGTAATATACGCAATGAGTTTTACAGCAGATTAGCGATGGAAACGGAAGGTGGCTTAAGCGCCCCTAATTTTTTTGATATTAGTGCTTCTATTGCCCGCCCAACTGTAAACAGGGAAGATTATAGAAGGAAAAGAGTGAATAGTATTTATGGTAAAGCTTCTTTCGGATACCGGGACATGATTTTCCTCGAAGGAACTTTACGTAATGACTGGTCGTCTGCTTTGCCCGAAGATAATAATTCATACTTATATCCTTCTATAAGCACAAGCTTTGTGTTCACAGAACTTTTAAAGAATTCTAATGTTTCAAGCTGGTTAACTTTTGGAAAAATCCGTGCCTCTTATGCATCGGTAGGTTCTGACCTTAATTTTAACCAGGTAAATATTGCTATTGTTAATGGTTCGCTTTATGGTGCTAATCCTTCTGTTGCTATTGGAAACCAATTTAGATCAGGTAATGTAAAACCGTCATTAACCAAAGCGTTTGAAGTGGGCGCAGAATTCAGATTTTTCAGAAGAATTGGCTTAGACATAGCAGTTTACCAAAATAATAATACCGACCAGATCATTCCTTTGGATGTATCACCAGCAAGTGGTTTTACAACGGCGCAAATAAATGCCGGGAATATTCAAAGCAAGGGAGTTGAATTAACCTTATCTGGCGCTGTAATAGCTAAAAACGATTTTGGCTGGGATGTATCACTAAACTGGGCTAAAAACAACAACCTCGTTAAAGAATTGGCTCCCGGGCTAAACACTTATTTATATGGCACCAACAGATTCGATATCAGGTTAGAGCATCGCGTAGGTGCTGAGTGGGGTCAGTATGTTGGCCGGAAATGGAAAACAAATGAAAATGGCAAAACGATAATTTTATCAAACGGTCAGCCTGATTATGACATCAACCAGGATATTGGTCATGTATTACCTGAATGGACTGGTGGTATGTTTAATACTTTACGATACAAAAGTTTTGATCTTGCATTTTCAGTGGATTTTCAGAACGGTGGCTTGTTTTATTCTGAAACAAGGAACTTCAATACCGGTAGTGGTCTTTCCAAAGAAACGGTTGGCGTAAATGATAAAGGTCATGATTGGAGAGATTATCCAGGTTCTTATACTTTAGCAGGAGGTAACGTCGGTAACGGTGGTATCAGAATTCCAGGTGAATTCGCTAATAAAACAGAAAATAACAGGTATATCCCTGCAAGATCTTATTGGTACACTGCCCGTCAGCGGGATGCAAGAAATGTGTTGCTTGATGGTTCTTACATCAAGCTTAGAGAAGTAAGGTTTGGTTATGGTATTCCGGCAGCATTTGTTCAAAGAATTGGCGGTGTTAAAAGCGCAAACTTTGGAATAATTGTAAGCAATGCCTGGTTAATATGGGCTAACACAAAAAAATATGGTGTAGATCCTTCGGAGCTTGAAGTTTTTCATCGAGAAGGTGGTCAATTATCAGCAACCAGACAAATTGGCTTTAACTTAAGAGTTGGATTATAAGACTTAAATTCATTCTAACATTTAATAATAAAATAAGATGAGAAAACTAATCTTGATATTTTCAGTTGCAGCACTTTTCATGAGCTGCAGCAAATTTGATGATGATCTTAATGTGTCCCCTACCGCATTATCTGAACCTACCACAAGAGGTTTATTAACCAACTCCCTACAGTCTATACCTGGTTTAATGTTTGGAGGCACTGCGCAAAGCAGAAACGGTAGTCTCTACACACAACAATTGTCGGAAGGACCCTATCCAGGACCTTCTTTGTACAATGAAAGAACATTCAGCTTTGCTACATGGTACACGGGACCGTTATTTAATCTTCAAAAGATTATTGAGTACAATAATGAGGGATCTTCTTTTGCTAATCCTAACGCTAATGGCTCAAAAGATAACCAGCTAGCTGTTGCCAGGATTTTAAAGGCATATTTATTTCTGAATATGACCGATCGTTGGGGTGATATTCCCTATAGCCAGGCTTTACAGGGCGACAAAGCTTTTTCGCCGGTTTATGACAAACAACAGGATATTTACACTGATCTGTTTAAGGAATTAAAAGAAGCGGGCGCTCAAATTAAAGCAAATGAAAAGACAGTGGTAGGTGATTTTTTATTAGATGGGGATATGGCCGCCTGGAAACGTTTTGCCAATACTACACGTATGATTATGGCACTCCGCTTATCAAAAGTTGATCCGGCTAAAGGGAAAACCGAATATGCTTCGGCAATGGCTGACGGGGTCATTTCAAGCAATGCTCAAAACATTGATTACCAATTTATAGCAGGTGACCCTAACAATTACAATCCCTGGTATAATAACTATAGCGTTTCCTTCAGGAATGACTATGCTGTTAGTACAACCCTGACTAATTACATGGCACCTAAAAATGACCCGAGGTTGAAGGTCTATGCTGAAGAACTTTCTGGTGGGGCTATAAAAGGCCTGCCTTATGGGCGAAATGCAGCAGTTAACATTCCAGCGGCTTACAGCCGTATTGGTGATCGCTTTAGAGGTGCTGGCTCTCCTTTAAATATTTATTCCTACGCCCAGGTATTATTTATGATGGCCGAAGCGGCAAAAATCGGATATATTCCTGGCAGTGATGCTACTGCTGCAGTTCATTACGCAAATGCTATAAAGGCTTCGTGGGAGCATTATGAAGTTTACAATGCTACTGCTTATGCTGCATATATAGCTAATCCGTCCGTAGCTTACAATCCTGCAAAAGGATATGAGCAGATAATAACGGAGAAATGGGTACATATGTTTTTAAATGGATGGGAAACATGGAATGACTGGAGAAGAACCGGATTCCCAGTATTAGTGCAGGCTGCTGACGCGGTTGATCCGAAAGGTATTCCTCGCCGGTGGTCATATTCTACAACCGAAAAAAGTTTGAATGGTGTTAATTATACTGCGGCTGTAGCGGTTCAGGGCCCTGATAATAATTACACAAGAGTATGGTGGGATAAACCATAATCGGAAATAAAATATTTTGTAAAAAGGCTGTCTCATAAGTAGGCAGCCTTTTTTTTATAAAACAATTAGTTTTGTAACTAATTTAAAAACACATTTTAATGC
>JALZIY010000336.1 GCA_030860085.1 Bacteroidota bacterium
CAAACCCGGCAACAATCTTTCTCATAGTATTATCTTTCCAATTTAAAATCAGGTTCCAGTTGTGGACGTGTAATAGCATTTGCAACTTTCCATCCTGTGCGATACATCCAATCTGTCATCTTTTTTAATTTCTTATAATCAATTCTACTGGCATCATCCATGGGCGTATGATAGTCGGGATGCAAAAGCGTAGTAAAAAATATTGAGGGAATTCCTGCACGGGCATAGGGCAAATGATCACTGCGAAAATACCATCCTTCAACATGATCGACTTTATCCCAGAGCGTATCTAATTTAAATTTAGGTCCTTCATTATTTGCTTCCAGGCCCATAGTAACTAAATCTCCAGAATTTTTATGCGGTGGCTGTACACCAAGCAAAGCTGCACTATCCGGATTATTTCTCCCGATCATATCGCCATTCAACACAGCAACAATTGAAGATTTAGAAACTGTAGGATGTGATGAGTACCATCGGGAGCCTAATAAACCTCGTTCTTCTGCTCCATGCCATACAAACAATGCAGAACGGCGACCCGGTTTTTTTTTGAATGCACGTGCAATCGCCAGCAAGGCAACACTGACAGTTGCATTATCATCAGCACCATTGTAAATTGAATCAGTCCCATATGCCAGCCTTACTCCATCATGATCCTGGTGACTACTGAATAAAACATATTCTTTTGAAAGTTTAGGATCCGTGCCTTCAATCTTTCCAATAATATTTACTGATGGATATTCAAAGTGCTCAACGGTGACTGTGGCATTTAAAGTAGCTCCTTCATTTTTCACTAAATCTATACTGCTGCCATGCAACCACAAAACAGGGATTCTTGATATAGGAAATGCATTTGGGCCGCCCTCAATATCATACGAGCCGCGACTCATGGCGGGTGCAACCTGGTTCCAGCTTTTTTCAGCAAGATCATCTGTAATAAAAATAATTGCTGCTGCACCCCTGGTGGTAAGCTCGTTTCTAAATTTATTTAAAATAAATCCCGGGTAACGTCTTTCCCATAGAGATACATTGAGATTAAATCCTTCGCCGGTTGCTTGTATTGCAATTGCTTTTCCTTTGATATCCACTTTATCCAAATCGGCTTTAGTTCCGTTGCCCGCAAAAACAATAGGCGCTGATACAGCAGCAGTCCCTGTTTGCGCAACTAAAACATCTTTCCATAGTTGCAAAGACCGATTGCCAATTGTAATGGTGCTGTTTGGTGAAATGCGATTTCTGTATAAAGAAAAAAACTGAAAATAGGTACCGTCTTCCCCGGCAGGTTTTACGCCGGCGGCACGCAATTTATCTGCCCACCACATAGAAACTTTTAGTTCATCTAATGTCCCTGCTTCTCTTCCACGGAAATGATCGCCAGCCATTTCATAAAGATCTTTTTTGAGATCTGCTTCAGTAATTGAAGAAAGGGCGGGTGGAAGTAAATTGTTTTTAGTTGGTTGAGGAAAGAGGGGTGTGTAAAAAAAAGCTGTTAAGATAAATGACAGTAAAAAATTAAATTTCATGTTGCAACTTTTTGTAAGCAAAAGGTAAATAAAGATTTTGATGTTATGACCTGCTTTTCTCGTTTTGAGATGTTCCTTACCACTATTACTCGTTCCGGATTTTAAAGTGAATATTCATATTAATTTTAAATATGAAAATAAAGCCAGAGCAATTAGAAATTCCTGTTGAAAAAATTACTGAATATTTATTGGCCAAAAAAGAGAAGAATGACAAATCGAAGTTTTTACTCTCTTTGGGATACTCTAGAGAAAACTGGCAGGATCTTTTAAATGACATAAAAACCATTGCGGTTGCCAATGAGCTGATCCTGGAAAGAAAAAGTGAGTTTGGGAATTTATATTCTATTAAAGGATTATTAAAAAGAAAATTTATTATAACCATCTGGCTCAAACAGGTTGATAAGGATATTTATAGATTCATAACTTTGTATCCGGATTATGGATAAGAAATTTATATTGTATCAACAAGTTGTTTTAGCTAAACCACTGCCTGAACACGGGTTACAAAAAGGCGATGTTGCAACAATTGTGGAGGCAATGGAAAATGAAAATGGAAACGGTTATTGTCTTGAATTATTTGATAGCAATGGAGATACTTTAAAAGTGATAGTGGTAAATGAATCAGACATTGACGAGGTGAAGCCTCACTCGATAGTAAATTTCAGAGAGTTACAATCTCATTGATTGATTTAGCGAATTGCTTATCTTCCTGTTTCGCGATCTTTTCTTTCCTGGTTTCTGCCCTAATTTTAACTTCTTTTCCATCTTCTTTTCCACTTAAGTTCTAAACAAATTTTAGGCTTCAATAGCCAGGGAATTAGGCAGAGCAAAAAGATAATTCTTTAAAACAACCCAGTAAATCATTAGTAATTTTAAGCAGAATTTCAGAAAAGAATTTTTACTTATCCACACTTCAAAATATACTAAAATGCGCACCTCGTTTCTAATAACGCTACTCTTAATCTCTCTTGTTGCGGCCACTCAATCTTCCCGCTTCCAATCTATGCTAAACTCTTACTATGAAGATTATTTAAAACTTAACCCAACTACCGCCACCGCTCTTGGAGATTACCGGTATAACGACCAACTCGAGAATAGCCTCAGCCAGCCATACCGCGAACAGACCAAACAATTATATACACGCTACCTCGATTCGCTTAAAACATTTGATCAAAAAAAGCTCTCAACAAGAGATCAGCTTAGCTACGAGATTTTCAAATACGATCTTGACCGAAGCCTTGCCCGTTTTCAATATACAACCTACTTGGTGCCCGTAAACCAAATGGGTGATTTTCGCCTTTCATTTTCACAACTCGGAGCCGGCAGAGGTAACCATCCTTTTAAAACCGTAAAAGATTATGATGATTTTCTTAAACGCATTAGCGGGTTTGTGTCCATCACTGATACGGCAATTACCAATATGCGTAAAGGAATAGCGGCTAACAGGGTGCAGCCGCGTATTACAATAGAGAAGGTGATACCACAGATCAAAGCCATGCTTGTTGATACTATTTCAAAAAGTCTTTTCTATAATCCAATAAAAAATATTCCTGCTAATTTTTCTGCTGAGGATAAACAAAGATTAACTACAGCATATTCCAACGCCATTCAGCAACAGATCATTCCCTCATATCGCAAGCTCCTAAGTTTTATAGAAAATGAATATTTGCCCAAAACCCGCGAAACGGTTGGACTATCAGCCATCCCAAATGGTAAAGAGGAATATGCATTTTGGGTTAAGTCCTATACTACCACTAATCTTACACCCGATGAAGTATTTGCAATCGGTGAAAAAGAAGTAAAACGTATTCGTACAGAGATGGAGAAAGTGAAACAGCAGGTTGGCTTCAAAGGCGATCTAAAAGCTTTCTTCGAATATGTGTTTGCTGACAAAAAATTTTTCCCCTTTCAAAAGGATGAAGATGTTGTTGCTGCTTACAACCAGGTGTATGAACGTATTAAGCCGCATCTTTCAAAGCAGTTCAATATGGTTCCAAAGACTGCATTTGAAATACGTCCTGTAGAAAAATACCGCGCCGCTACATCAGCAGCACATTATATGCGGGGCACGGCAGATGGTTCACGGCCTGGTATATTTTATTTTCCAGTGCTCGATGCAACGAAGTATCATTACTGGCGTATGGAAGATCTTTTCCTGCACGAAGCCATACCAGGTCATCATTATCAAATCTCGCTGCAAATGGAAAACCCGGATATTCCAGGCTTTCAAAAAGTAGGTGGATATGGTGCATACGTAGAAGGATGGGGCTTGTATGCTGAAAGTTTAGGTCCGCAACTTGGGTTGTACACCGACCCTTACCAGCGGCTTGGCCAATTGTATGGTGAAATTCACAGGGCTATACGCCTGGTAGTAGATGCAGGCATACACCATAAAGGTTGGACACGTGAGCAGGCCATTAAATATAGTTTAGACAATGAGCCTATTACCGAAGCAAACGCCATACAGGAGATAGAACGTTATATTGTTATGCCCGGCCAGGCACTGTCCTACAAAATTGGCGAACTAAAAATCATGGAAATGCGCAAGAAAGCTGAAAAGACGTTAGGTAACCGTTTCGATGTTCGCGCCTTTCATGACGAAGTGCTGAAAGACGGAGCAATGCCCCTCCAAATTTTTGAAAACAAAATGAATAGCTGGATACAGAGCCAACTTGGTAAAGAGAAAAAAGCAATGTAGCCGGGGTTTATAAGTTTTAGATTTAATTGAGCTGCCTTCTTGTAAACCGCTCCATCACTATTGCCATGGCTTTTTCAATTTCATCATTACAGAGGTTACCTATACTGCCTTCGTGTGTATATTGTAATGGACGCGTAGCATCGAATGAAAATTTATTTTGCTCTATATCGTTTCCAACTTGCTTATACGCCTCACGAAAGGACATTCCTTTATTCACCAATTCATTAACAGCCTCTACGCTAAAGAGGTATTTATATTTTTCATCGGCAAGTATATTTTCTTTGACCTCAATATTATTTAGCATGAGCATAATTAATTGCAGGCAGGATTTTAAATCTTCTATAGCTGGAAATAATATTTCTTTTGTCAATTGCAAATCACGATGATAGCCTGAAGGCAAATTGTTCAATAATAAGGTTAGTTCATTAGGAACAGATTGAATGCGATTGCATTTAGCCCTGACCAATTCAAATACATCAGGGTTTTTTTTATGTGGCATGATGCTGCTGCCTGTGGTCAATTCAGAAGGAAAAGAAATAAAACCAAAATTTTGATTCAGGTATAAACAACAATCCATGGACAGCTTACTTAATGTTGCTGCAATGCAGGCCAGACCCATGCTCACTATCTTTTCCGTTTTTCCGCGAGACATTTGGGCATAAACTGAATTAACATTTAAACCTGGAAAGTCCAATAATTCTGTAGTCAATTTTCGATTAAGCGGGAAAGAAGAACCATAGCCTGCCCCACTTCCCAACGGATTCTTGTTTACAACAGTATAAGAAGCTGCTAATACTTCCAGGTCATCAACTAAACTTTCTGCATAAGCGCCAAACCATAAACCAAAAGAAGATGGCATGGCAATTTGCAAATGCGTATAGCCGGGAAGCAAAAGATCTTTATGTTTTTCGCTTTGCTCTATCAGCAGGTCAAACAAATGGTGTACGTCGTTTTTTATGTTCAGTATTTCGGCACGTAAATACAATTTAATGTCAACTGCTACCTGGTCGTTTCGGCTTCTGCCGCTATGTATTTTTTTACCAGTCTCGCCTATTCTTTCTGTCAGCAATAATTCCACTTGTGAATGAACGTCTTCCACTCCTTCATTTATTTTAAAAAGACCATTTTGAATTTCAATCTCAATTTCTTTTAATGCCTTAATTGCATCTTCCATTTCTTTTTTAGTCATCAGCGCAACTTCTCCCAACATTTTTACATGCGCTATTGAACCTTGTACATCATATTTCGCCAACAATAAATCAAACTCTTTATCCCTGCCCACAGTAAAGCTTTCTATAATAGGTGATGTAGAAGTATTTTCTTTTTGCCACAATTTCATAAAACCAGTTTATTTAAAAGTTGGATGTACAATTCAATTCCCTGTTTTATCTCGTCAAGATAGATAAATTCATCGGCTGTGTGGCTGCGGGCAGAATCGCCTGGTCCCATTTTTAACGCAGGAAAGGGCATTAATGCCTTGTCTGATGTAGTTGGCGAACCATAATAACTTTTGCCCAAATCAATGCCGGCCTTTACTAATGGATGTTGTAAAGAAATCATAGAAGAACGTAGCCGTATGCTTTTTGGTGCTGCTTCGCTTTGTAAATTTTCTTTTATTATTCCTAATACTTCTTCGTGAGTATATTATTCTTTTATTCTTACATCTACAACTAATCTGCACTGGTCAGGAACTACATTATGTAATTTGTTTTCTGTATCAATAGCAGTTACAGTCATTTTCGACTTGCCTAATAAATCAGAAGCTTTATCAAACTGAAATGATTTTATCCATTCAATATCTTTCATTGCCTTGTAAATGGCATTCTCGCCTTCGTCGCGGGCTGCATGGCCTGATTTACCTATGGCAGTGCAATCCAGTACCATTAAACCTTTTTCTGCAACAGCCATTTGCATCTCAGTTGGTTCACCAACAATAGCACAATCGATTTTAGGCAAATAATTGAAAATACTTTCTATGCCATAGGCACCGGATATTTCTTCTTCTGCTGTAGCGGCTAATACGAGGTTGTATTTTAAATATTCCTGTTTATTAAAAAACAAAAAAACTGCTATTAATGAAACCAGTGCACCACCTGCATCATTGCTTCCTAATCCATATAATTTTCCATCTTCAGTAATTGGAGAAAAGGGATTTTTTGTATACTGTGAAGAAGGCTTTACCGTATCGTGGTGAGAGTTTAATAATACAGTAGGTTTTTCCTGGTCAAAATAGAAATTAGAAACAAAAACATTATTACCAACCCGTGCAGTTGCTAATCCCTGCTCCGCTAAAAAACGGCTAATAATACCGGCAGTTTGATCTTCTTCTCCGCTAAACGATGGCGTTGAAATTAATTCTTTCAGCAGCCCAACCGCCTTTTCAAATAATCCTTGTAAAATGTAATTATTCATTAATGATTGTTGTACCTGAACTTCCATTTATCAAATCGATTAGGCTTTCTGCCTTACCAATTATTACTTTTTTTACACCTGTTTCTAATGCAGTAAATGCATTGTCTAATTTAGGTATCATCCCGGCAAAAATGATTTGCTTTTCTTTGAATTCTTTATATTCCTTATTAGTCAATAGTTTCAACACTGAAGTTTCATCATCTACATTGCTTAATACGCCTGCCTTTTCGAATGTATAAATAAGATTCACATCATAAAGTGCGCATAATGCTTTTGCTATTTCCTGGGCTATTGTATCAGCATTAGTATTTAGTAATTGTCCTTCTTTATTATGAGTGATGGGGGCAAGCACTACTGTCATATTCTGTTGTAATAACAGTTGAAGCAGGTCAGAATTAACAAAATCAATATCACCGGCAA
>JALZIY010000409.1 GCA_030860085.1 Bacteroidota bacterium
GCCTTTTCGTAACAAAATATCATGCTTAACTTAAGTAGTTTTGTTACTCAATTTTTAGTATGGAACGTAAGCAGGAAATACTTAGTGACGTTGTGATAAAATTTGCAGGAGACAGCGGAGATGGCATGCAACTAACCGGTACGCAGTTTACCAACAATACAGCAATGCTTGGTGCCGACCTTTCCACTTTTCCTGATTTTCCGGCAGAAATAAGGGCGCCTCAAGGCACTTTGCCAGGAGTAAGCGGTTACCAGCTTCGCTTTTCGAGTGAAAGCATTCACACACCCGGTGATGCCTGGGATGTGTTAGTGGCGATGAATGCAGCAGCCCTAAAATCAAATATCAAATATTTAAAAAAAGGCGGAAAGATTATTGTGAACACTGATGGGTTTGATAGTAAAAATTTACGCCTGGCCAATTACCCGGATGGTATAAATCCAATTGAAGATGATTCATTGGGCAACTTCGAAGTGATTAAAATGGACATCACGAAAATGACCCGCGAAGCGCTGAAAGATCACCAAATGGGCACCAAGGAAAAGGATCGGGCAAAAAATATGTTCGTACTTGGTTTTTTATATTGGATGTACGGACGTGAGCCAGGAAATACAGATAAGTTTTTAGAAGAAAAGTTTGCAAAAAAACCCGAGATACGTGATAGCAATTTAAAAGTGTTGCGGGCAGGATATAATTACGGGGACACCACTGAAACTTTTACTACGCAATATATTGTTGAGAAGGCTAAAATTGAAGCAGGAAATTATCGAAGTATAATGGGTAACCAGGCCTTGGCGTATGGGTTAATCGCAGCTTCTGTAAAAAGTGGCTTAAAACTTTTTTTAGGAACCTACCCTATTACTCCTGCTTCTGATATTTTGCATGAATTAAGCCGCCATAAAAATTTTGGCGTACGCACTTTCCAGGCCGAAGATGAGATCGCCAGCATCTGTTCGGCTATTGGTGCCAGCTATGGTGGACAATTAGGTATCACCACAACTTCTGGTCCTGGTATGGCTTTAAAAGCAGAGGCAATGGGCCTGGCATTGATGTTGGAAATTCCTTTGCTGATCATTGATGTGCAACGTGGCGGTCCGTCAACAGGCTTGCCCACTAAAACCGAACAGAGTGATCTGTTGCAGGCTTATTATGGAAGGAATGGAGAAAGTCCATTGCCGGTAATTTCAGCATCCACTCCCAGTGATTGTTTCGATGCCGTATATGAAGCCATAAGGATTGCTGTAGAACACATGACTCCGGTAATTTTTTTAAGCGATGGATATATAGCAAATGGTGCTGAACCATGGAAGTATCCCAACTCAGAAGATCTGAGACCGATCCACGCGAAATTCAAAACAGAATTGGGTCATGGAGAAACAAAGTTCCAGCCTTATTTGCGGAATGAAAATTTAGTGAGACCATGGGCATTGCCGGGTACACCAGGCCTTGAACATCGTATAGGTGGTTTGGAAAAAGAAAATATAACAGGTAATGTTAGTTACGAGCCGGAAAATCATCAGTTGATGGTAAAGATCAGGCAGGAAAAGGTGGATAAGATCGCTGATCATATTCCGGAACAAAAAATTGATAATGGGCCGAAACAAGGAAAAGTTTTGGTGCTGGGCTGGGGTTCTACTTATGGCGTTATAAAAACCGCCGTAGCAGAATTACTGGCTGATGGTCATGAAGTTGCACACGCACATTTACGTTATTTACGCCCCTTTCCTAAAAACCTGGGTGACTTGTTAGATAATTATGAAACAGTTTTAATACCGGAAATCAATAATGGGCAATTAATTAAAATTATAAGAGATAAATTCTTGGTAGATGCTAAAGGTTATAATAAAATTATGGGTGTGCCTATAACTAAAGCTGAATTATTGGAGGCAATTCGGGAATATAGCCCATCCCCAACAGCCTTGGTTTAAATAAAAAATTTTTTGGTAAAGCTCTTTCCGGGAAAATAAATATTTATGAATACTATTAGAAAGGGTTATTAGAAGAAGAATAGAATAAAAAATGCCCCGCCAGGAATGACAGGGCTTCACCCTTAACCATACGAAACTAAGATCTTATATTATGCAATAAGTTTTATAAGTAAATTCAAACATGGTAAAATTATGCCTTAACAAGCCTATGAAGCATCACTTTATCGTTGAACAAGGTTCATTCATCGTTAAAATAAATATTGAAATATCCTGGGGAGTTTAGACAGCGAAAACTAAAAGTTGTTTCGCTTCGTGCACTGCCTGCTCGCAAATTTTTTTTACCTGGTCAAAATCTTCTTCAAAATGCGTGCCTTCTAAGTTGCTGATAGCCTCTACTTCCATGCGATGTAAAGATGAATGTAATCTTTCAGTTAGCCCCAAATAAGCGATTGAACTTTTCATGCCATGTGCCAGGCTTTTTATTCTTTTCAGATTTTTTTTATCAATCGCTTCTTTTAACCATTCCAATTCTTCGGGTACTTGCACAATGAACTGGCGGATGATGGCTTGTTCAAATTCGGTATCGTTGATTGACAATGCTTTCAGGTAATTTAAATCAATCAATTTATCTGTGTTTTCTACTTCGCTCATTTGTGTATACTTTTTAGCATCTGTAATATATTATTGAGTCTGTTTTAAATCTTATTGGTTAGAGAAATATTTTCGTTGAAAACTGGATTTTTCTTTGTTGATCCTACAGCAGGTTTAAACGCTTGTTCAGTATGCTTCGATATGTATCGGCAACAGGTACTGTAGCTTTACCAATAGTAATAACCCCTTCCTGTATAAAATCAATTTTATTAAGGGAAATAATATAGCTGCGATGTACCCTGATGAACTTGGAATCGGGCAATTTTTCTTCAATTGATTTTAGAGTAGTATGCAGCACATGAAATTTTTGCGGTGTGTGCACTTTTACATAATCACCCATCGCTTCCAGGTATAAAATATCATGTACGTTAATGCGTTTTAATACGCCATTGTCTTTTACAAAAACAAATTCCTGCTCTCCCAATTTCACTTCTACCTTATTGCTGGATAAAGCCTCGCTTGCTCTTTCCATTGCCTGAAAAAAACGGGGAGGGGATATAGGCTTAACCAAATAATCAATTACATTCAACTCAAATGCTTCTACAGCATATTCTTTTTTAGCAGTTGTAAATATGATCAGCGGTTTTTTAGCACCAAGGTTTTTTATCAGTTCAAAACCTGTCATGCCCGGCATCTCAATATCAAGCAGTAATAGGTCAATGGTTTCCTCGTTGATAGAATTATATGCCTCCATCGCACCGGCACACTCTTTAACCAACTGCAGACCTTTTACCTGGGTCACAAGCTGCTTCATCGCCATGCGGGCTATTTTATTATCATCTACTATCAGGCACTTCATTGGTTAAGGGGTGTAGAAGTACAAAATTGTAACGTCAAGATAAAAAAAATGCAGGACAAATATTCTATATTTTTTGCTTACTGTTTTATCTGAATTAAATTAATGCTTTTTGCCTGATGACTTCGCGATGGTGAAACCCATTGAAGCGATCGACTGGGCGGTGTTCTCACCCCAATTTTTTAATCATACGAAATGCTGAGAAAACATTTTTAAACAGCTTCTAAAATGTAATTTCTGTATTTAATAAAACAGAACGGATAATACCTGTTTCAGAAGCAAGAGTAACAAACGCTTCGTTTACCAGCGAAAAACCACTTGTTTTTTTTGTGACTGGATCAACAATCCAATATTCCTTTACACCACAACGTTCATAAACATTTTTCTTTCTATTCTTATCTTCCTTAGCGGTACGTGAAGAAAGGATTTCAATGACCATATCAGGCGCTCCGTGTTATCCATCCTCATTTATCTTGCCTATATTTTTACCGGCAATAAAAATTATATCGGGCTGATACACATTAAACTCATCTAAATAAACATCGTATGGCGCTGTACGGGTTTCTCCTAATACTTTTTCCTCTATTAAATTTCCTAATCTTCGATAAATTTTATCCAATACTTTCTGATGAATATCTTTTAGTGGCGATAAGATGACTAAGTTATTTTCTATCAATTGAACATTTGTTCCCTCCGGCAAACTTTTGTACACCTCCAGGAGTGTTTTCGGGGGCCGAATCATTGTCTGCATACACATTAATTTATTTAAAGTTACAAAAAAGCCCCAGCCTCTAAAACCGTGGTAAATTATGGAAGCATCCGGCTTTTTGCTTTGCTCCCCCTCGGCTTTAGGGAATGGGAGCTTGCTCCCCTTTAGGGGATGGGGGCATTCCGATTACAGGTAATGCTTTCTGCCTGATGGCTTCATTAAAGGCAGGTATATTATTTTCTTTAACTGATTTAAATTTACTTAACTCTCTATCGATCTGGCTGGCCAATTCCGCATACACTTCCCGTGATTGTTTACTGGGTGCAAAATTGCCACTGTTCGCTGCATCAAAAACTCCTGATAATTTATCGTTCAACTTTATTGGATAATTCAACACATCCTGCCCGCTTTTTGCTTTAGTTTGATACAGGGTTTCTTCAATAGAAGTAAGATTTTTATTAATGCTGTCTGCCATTGTCTTTATTTCTTTTGGCACATCCTTACCCTGCAGAGTGATGAAAGAATTTATCTGTGAACGCAATGTTCTTATATCCTTTATTGCTTTTTGTGTTTCATTAAATTTATCTATGATAGTTTGAAGAAAAGTATATTGCTGTTCATAATCCTGTTGCGTTATTTTATAGTTAGGATCAGCCTTAACTGTAAAAGGCACTTCGGCAGAGTCTTTACTATTTTTAAAACGTGCAAAATAATTTCCGGGTGGCGCTATTATGCCTGCCGGTACGCCGTTCCATAATATCATACCTTCAATACGCTCCGCCTCCGGGTAACGCAGATCCCATACAAATACATTCATTCCTTTATTTACATCTATTTTGGCGTTGGCCTCCTTTGCATCGGTAGCAAATGTTTTTATCAGTTTACGATCTTTATCAAAAATGGTGATAGCTGCTTTTGGAGAATCAGGTACATCTTTTAAATAATAATTAAAAACAACACCTGCAGGTGGGTTGGTGCCGACATTGCGGGGTGCAACACCAAAGTTAACTGTGAATGGATTTCCCTGCATCCTGTAAGCTGGGTACACATCAAAGACATGAATGTTTTTGTTTAATGTGGTATTATTCATTTGCTGAAATAAACTTAAGTCATCAATTACCCAAAATGAACGGCCCTGGGTTGCAACGACGAGGTCATTTTCTTTAATAGTTAAATCGGTTATTGGTACTATAGGAAGGTTTTGCTGGAAGGGTTTCCAGTTAGCTCCATCATCAAAGGAAATATACATGCCATACTCAGTGCCGGCATACAACAATCCAGGACGTTTTTTATCTGCCCGCATCACTCTTGTAAAGTGCATTTTATCAATGCCATTTGTTATTTTTCTCCAGCTTTTTCCATAATCCTCAGTCTTGAAAATGTATGGCGTAAAATCATCGCTCTTATATCTTGTACCGGTAATATAAGCTGCCCCTTTTTTAAAAGGATCTGCATCTATTGCATTCCACATCATCCATTTTGGTATGCCTGCAGGTGTTACATTGTCCCATTTTTTACCTCCATCCCGGCTTATATGTACTAAACCATCATCACTGCCCGTCCATAATAAATCTTTTTCATAGGGTGATTCCTCTGCTGTAAATATGGTTGAGTAATATTCAACTGATGTATTGTCTTGTGTGATAGGTCCGCCACTTGATTTCTGTTTGCTTTTATCATTTGTTGTAAGGTCAGGAGATATTTGTTCCCAGCTATTGCCTTCATTTTCCGATGCAAATAACGCATTGCCCGCTGTATATAATTTTTTAGGATTATGCGGAGAAAAGAAAATAGGAAAGTTCCATTGAAAACGATATTTCAAAACATCAGCACCTGCACCCATCGGGTTATCAGGCCAAACAGAAATAGCACGGTTTTCACCGGTTTTATGATCTAACCTTGAAAGATAGCCACCGTAATTTCCACCATAAACAATGTCCGGATTGGCAGGATCGGCAACTACATAACCGCTTTCGCTGCCTGCAGTAGATTCCCAATCCCTGTCTGTAATACCTGCACCGGTTGTTCTGCTTTTTATTCTTACAGTACTGTTATCCTGTTGCGCACCCAATATGCGATAGGGGAACGAATTATCTGTAGATACTCTGTAGAACTGCGCTGTAGGCTGGTTCATATAAGTACTCCAATTTTCACCGCCATCAAAACTCACCTGGCCACCGCCATCATCTGCAACTATTATCCTGTTGCCATCCTCCGGGTCAATCCAAAGATCATGATGGTCACTGTGCGGTGTACGTACAGATGTAAATGTTTTACCTCCATCACGGCTACGCATAAAACCAACATTGGGCGCATATACAAGGTTTTCATTTTTAGGATCAACAAAAACTTTTGTATAATACCATGCCCGCTGCCGGATATTATTATCACTGCTTGTTAATATCCAGGTTTCTCCGCCATCATTAGATGCATACATTCCTCCATTTGCATTTTCTAAAATGGTATAAACTTTATCAGGATTGGATGGAGCAACCGCTACACCTACAATTCCCCACACTCCTTTTGGCAAACCTTTTTTTGCAGAAATATTTTTCCATGATTCTCCACCATCGGTGCTTTTCCAAAGGCCGCTACCTTCGCCACCACTTTCCAGGGAATAGGGAGTACGGATGACACGCCAGGTGCCTGCATAAAACACATTGGGATTGCCTGCTTCCATTACCAGGTCAGAAGCGCCGGTTTGATTGTTTACGTATAACACACGTCTCCAGTTTTTGCCGCCATCAGTTGTTTTGTACACGCCGCGGGTTTCATTTGGCCCAAATAAATGTCCCATCACAGCCGCCCAAACAATATCGGGATTGCGTGGGTGAATAAGCAGTCGGATAATATGACGCCCATCTTTCAAACCCATATTTTTCCAGGTACGCCCGCCATCTTCACTTTTCCACACTCCGCTTAAACCTTCGCTTACATTGCCCCGCATGGTGTTTTCTCCTTCGCCAACATAAATCACATCTTCATCGCTTGGCGCCACTGCCACTGCACCGATGGTGCTGCCAAAATATTTGTCAGAAATATTTTTCCAATTGCTTCCTCCATCCGTTGTTTTCCAAACGCCGCCACCGGTAGCGCCAAAATAAAATGTGTTCCGGTTTTTATAGCTCCCTGCAACGGCAGCACTTCTGCCACCACGAAACGGGCCAACCAACCGGTATTTTATTTTGGATTAGAACACATC
>JALZIY010000439.1 GCA_030860085.1 Bacteroidota bacterium
GCATGGTTCATTTTGACGTACTCCGTTATTGGGGAGAGAATTTTGACCGTAATTCAACTGCATTAGGGGTGCCCTACTTAACAACTGAAGATAAGGAGATAAAACCAGCAAGATTAACTGTAAAAGCAACCTACGATAGTATTTTTAAAGATATGAGAGATGCCGAAGCCTTATTAGGCACTGTTGATAAATCAATTAATACGGCTACTAATAGAACATCTATTGATCTCAATGCTGTCAGGGCCTTATTGGCACGGATGTATTTATATGCAAAGGATTATGCAAATGCAGAAGCATATGCTACATTAGCTATTACAGCTTTCCCATTGTCAAACACTACCACTTTCCCACAAATTTGGAAAGATGAATCACAGGCCGAAGTTCTTTGGGCTGTTTCTTTCAATGCTGGTGAAGGCAGTCCTGCAAGCGGTGTCCATATTGGTTCATCGAACAGAAATCGTTTTCGTCCTGCTACTCCACTTATAAATTTATATGACCAAACAAATGATGTTAGATTTCCGGCTTTTTTTGCTAGCAGACCTTCAGGTAGTGTTAGTGCCGCTAATCCCCGTACTATTTTACCTTTTGCGGGAAATACCAGGAAAATTGTCAATAAATTTATTGGTCGTGGTGCATTTACTGACAATGTTGTTAACTGGAAAGTATTAAGAACCGGAGAAATGTATTTGATACGAGCTGAGGCCAGAGCTATGCAAGGAGCTGCAAAAGAAGTATTAGGTTTAGGGGATTTAAATATTTTGCGTGCTGCTCGTATTACTGGTTACGTGCCAGTAGTATTAGTAGGGCAGGCTTTGTTTGATGAAATACAATTGGAAAGAAGAAAAGAACTATTTGGCGAAGGACATCGCTGGTTTGATTTAAAAAGAACAACACGCACAATTAACCGTACAGATAGAAGCGTTAATTCAACACGTTTGACGCTTGGACCTACAGCCCGTGAGTGGGTATGGCCTATACCGCAAGGAGAAATAGATGCCAATGCAAATATTAAACAAAACCCCAATTATTGATAATAAAAAAATATATCAACTAAAAGCCTCCGACACAGGAGGCTTTTTTAGGTAATACAGTTTCCTTACAATTTTGTTTCTTCAATCATCTTCAAAAAAGCGGATTTAGTAGCTGGTAATTAATAATTTGCTTTCATTAGATACGAATATCTCAAGATTATAAATCGTTATTGGTTGTGTGTATACGTAAAATTCTTGCTATAATTATTGGTTGCAGTCTCTATTTAATGAAATCATTTTTATAAATCTATGATTTGCCAATAAGTTTTTTTATAAAGCAGCAGATATATATAGTTTTTGTCTTTAATTATTACGTGGTTAAGACATAAAACTATATCGGTTCATTAAACTAAAGCACATGAGAAAAAAACTAAAATCTTTATTTCTGATAGGATTGCTATGTTCTATGCAACTCCTTTGGGCACAAACACAAGTAACCGGAAGAGTTACTGATTCAAGAGACGGTTCTCCTTTACCTGGTGTTACGGTGTCAATAAAAAACACAAATTCATCAACAATTACAGCAGCCGATGGCACATTTAGCCTTAGTGCTCCCGCAAACAGCACATTGATTTTTAGCTATGTAGGGTATCAAAATATTGAAAGAGCAGCTTCTTCCAATTTGAATGTTTCTTTATCACAAGGCACTAATTCGTTGACCGAAGTAATAGTCGTAGGCTATGGAACTAAGATTAAAAAGGACCTCACCGGTAATATCGCAAGGGTTAGAGGCGAGGAAGTAGCTGGTATGCCTGTTCCTAATTTTACACAAGCGTTGCAGGGAAGAGCTGCTGGGGTTTTTGTAGAAGCTAACAATGGTAAAGTAGGAGAAGGGGTCAAAGTGCGTATCAGGGGAGCCGGTTCACTTGGCGCTTCTAATGAGCCTTTATATGTAGTGGATGGCGTTCCAATTAATACAGATGAATTATCTGGAAACCAATTAGCCGACATCAATTTTAATGATATTGAAACTTTTGACATTTTAAAAGATGCTGCAGCCGCTACTATTTATGGCTCCCGTGCTGCCAATGGGGTTGTGCTGATCACCACAAAGAGGGGAAAGGTTGGCCGCACCGATTTAAGTGTAAATATGCAATATGGATTTAATAAGCCTACACACCTGCGGGGTTTTTTAAATGCTAGTGAATATGTAGAATTCATAAGAGAAGCAGCCATCAATAGCGATCGTATTCGTGGCATTGATCCGACGATCCCTGCACAATACCCTGGATCCAGGTTATCACAAGTAGAAACCAGGTTAACCCGTTACTCGGGACATTCTGACTGGCGCAAATTGGAAACAAACACCAATTGGGAAAAATTAGCTTTTAATGATGATGCTGATACAAAAATGATTGATGTAACCGCTTCTGGTGGAAGTGATAAGACCCGTTTTTATATCAGTGGCGGTTTTAATGACCAGGATGGTATATTGATCCTTAATAATTTTCAACGTATCTCCAGCCGTATTAACCTTGATCATGATGCCAGTGACAGGGTTAAGCTTGGGTTTAATCTTAGCCTTGCCCGGACAGTGGGAAATAGAAACAACCTTGATAATGCGTTTCAAACGCCTATGCAATTAGTGGCGCTGGCGCCTATAACCCCGCCTAAAGATACTACTGGCCGCTACTACGACCGGCCGGTAACAACTTATTACAATGGTTTAATAGAATTAGAAAATTCAGTTTTTAAATCAACTACTTTCCGCAACATTGGTAATGTATTTTTAAATTATAAACTGGTTAAGGGCTTGTTTTTCAGAACTGAATTTGGAGCCGATCTTCTAACCCAAAATGATGAACTGTTCAGGGGTTCACGTACACTCACAGGTTTATCAACCAATGGCTATGGTTCTTCCGAATGGGCTCGTAATACAACTTTCAATACCAATAATTACTTTAATTACTTAACTACAATAAGAGACAGACATGATATTGATGCCACATTAGGAATGTCCTATCAAAAATTTAGCGGTGATTATACAAGGGTTACAGGTGAAGATTTCCCGGTTGATGCTTTGCAAAAATTAGCCAGCGCCGGCAGAATTACAGGGGGGTCTTCCAGTTTATCTGAATCAAATCTTGTTTCTTATTTTGCAAGAGCAAATTATAAATTTAATAACAGGTATCTTCTTACCTTAAGTGGAAGGGTTGATGGATCTTCAAGGTTTGGTAC
>JALZIY010000465.1 GCA_030860085.1 Bacteroidota bacterium
ATAGAAGATATTTTAAATGAGTTCCCTGACCTGGAGCGTGAAGATATTCTTGCTTGCTTTGCCTATGCTTCTGCATCTATGAAATTGCGGGATATTCAAGTTCCGGCTGCATGAAATTTATCATCGATGCACATCTGCCCAAAATCAATTGCTACCTTTTTATGGGACATCAAATGCTTCTTTTTGCAATCATCATTTCTCTTCTTTCAAAGGGGAGCTAAACAGGAATTAAATAACAGTACTAAAGGCTGTATCAAAATTCTTTTTTGTAATTTGTCAAACTTCAAAAACAGATAAAATGGAAGTTATTATTATTGGTGATTTGGTACAATTGAAATCCGGTGGCCCCAGGATGACAGTAAAACGCATTATTGGTCAAAGCCTCGATACCTGGCAGGGAAAGACAAACGAACAGGTATTAAAAATACAGGGGTATAAAGATGGTGACATGGTGTGCATCTGGTTCGAAGAAAATAAATTAAACGAAGGGGTTTTTCCCCTTGAAGCCCTACAGAAAGTTTAGGCGTTAGTCATTCACTACAAGGAACCCTGGGCTTTATAAATGCAGGGTTCATGCTTCACATTTGGCTAAGGAATCGGGGCAACATAAGTTTGACCGTCATGCCTAGTTCGGCACATAAACTCTTTCACATTATTTCAATAAATGCTCTTTAGCAATATGATCTGAAACATTTAAGATATATCTTAGTGGGCGTACCTATGAAAATGAGACTGCCAACCCCTTTCTTATTTTATCAAGTAACATAATCTAATACGTTTATGAAAAACAGCATACTATTGTGCCTTCTTATTTTTCTATTTGCGTCATGTGATAAAAAAGAAAGTACAGACACACCCACTCCTCCAGCTCCACCAATTCCACCCACGACTAATAGTTCCTTTAGCCAGTTTTCCGTTACAGAAGAAAAGTTTGAGCAGAGCACTAAATTCTTAAAGAGGGAAGCTTATTATTTTTCTACCAGGCCTGCCATGAAGTATGTAAGGATGTTCAGCTATGATGCTAACAACCTTTGTCAACAGATCCAGATCGGAACGATTGATTCCTCTTTAAACAGTCCCCAGTTCAACCTTACACAAACCATTACTTTTAAATATGACGGGGTAAGCCTTCTGCCTGTTGCTTTATTTTCAGTAAGAACAGTTTTCCCTAACCTTGTTACCACCTTTTACTACAAGTATAACAGCGCAGGCCTCAAGGTCATGGATTCGGTAAGAGTAAAAAACCAGGCAGGCGAGCCGGCAGACAGAACAGTGCGATATGTGTACGAGGGTTTCCGGGTCTATACTACTCCCGTATTTACAGGCTTCTCCACTGATAATAATCCATTTGATACACTTGACTTATTAAAAGCGGGGAATATAGAAAGGGTGATCTCAAAGTCAACCAGCGCAGGGGTACAACGAATTGTAATCTACAATTTTAGCTATGATCAATTCATTAATCCATATAATAAACTGAATATAGCTAACTCACTTTATTTTGAAAACGCCGGTATCGGCCTTGGCTATAATGTTCCTTTAGAAACACATTACCAGGGGGTCACTATAAACAACCTGGCCTCCTGGAACACCGGCACCTATACCGCGAATTTTAAGTATGTCTATGATAAGGATAATTACCCGGTGAAAAAAGAAATGATCCTTCCGGGTGATCCGAATCCTTACCAGGTTACATACTTTCAATACTAATCGTTTTTTGTAATGCTGAGGATGCAGCATCTCAAATATGGTAAGCAAGATTGTATGCTGAGACCCTTCGTTCCTCAGGGTGACAAGTAAAAGTCTTTATCGTTTTTTGTTATGCAGAGGAACGAAGCATCTCAATCCGATCTAAAAGTTTAATTGAGGTGTGAGACCCCTCGTACCTCAGGGTGACAAGCAAAGAGTTTTTTATTTTTTTGTCATGCTGATGTACGAAGCATTCTCACGCAATAAATGGATACAAATAAAACATTATCTATTTTATAATCAAAAGTGCCATTAACACTGCCAAAAGAATATGGATTTGAAATGGTTAACTTCATCATTCATAAAAAAATATGACGAAGTTTTTTATTACCATTTCAATTTTACTCTTTGTCACTTGCATTTATTCCCAGAAGTTAAGCCAGGTAAGTTTGTTAGATGGCGCCAAACTTTCTTATTTTTCTATTCAAACTGAGCAAAATGTGCTGATCCGTATTTCGGATGAGGGGAAAGTGCTAGAGTGGGGACTGGAAATAATGTCGGACCGCTCCAATTATTATGCACCCCGTCTTCAACCTTTTTTAGCAAGAGTGGAGTATTACGACCAGCATTCAGACTCTTTATTCAAAGACAAAGTTAAAAGCATCGGCACCTGTTTTATTACTTATTATGGAGCTAATGAAACTGAACAAAAACGTGGCAAACCAAAATCGTTTGGCAGCTTGTACTTAGATTACTATTCTAATTATGATGAAAAAAGCCTGCAGGGAAAATTAAAACTAATTGGAACTCTTTCTTTGGAATATTACAGGCCATACGAAAATGAAGCATTCCGGGGAAAGCTTAAATCAAT
Organism: Bacteroidota bacterium; assembly: GCA_030860085.1. Classification (GTDB taxonomy): domain Bacteria; phylum Bacteroidota; class Bacteroidia; order Chitinophagales; family Chitinophagaceae; genus Flavisolibacter. Next base: position 2,561 of record JALZIY010000465.1, read on the forward strand.
TGGCAGTACAGCCATCACTTACTATTCAGCCTTTGATGATAGGTACAATACAGGAAAAATTAAAAGCATTGGCGCTGTGTCCTACGT
>JALZIY010000016.1 GCA_030860085.1 Bacteroidota bacterium
CCGCAGTATCAGACAATGAGATGAATATATAATTTCGACACGTTGAACAGTTTACTCAATACTTTAAGCAGAATTAGGATTGTTTATGTGAAGCTGTTTGCAATGTATTCAATTAGCGTATTGGATAATAATTACATACTCCTTAAAAACAAATGGCATGTTTTAAACATTTTAAATAACGCATAAAAAAACATCTAATTTTTTTAGATGTCTTGTTATATATCCACTTTAATAAAAATATAAGTGCATTGGTTCTCTTCAAAAAAAACCATTTAAGATTTTTATTCTTTTGAAGAATTACCACGCAGCAGTGCTACCAATAACAAAATAAATATAGCAGCACCCACTATCCACACCCAAGGTGATGCGTACCAATTGTCGCCACCGCCTTTATTAATGTCAACGTTTATATCGGCTCCTTTTTCCTGGGCAAATAGTGAGAAAGAAATAAATAAAGAAAGGATAAAAAAACTCACCTTGGTTGAAATGTTTTTTATAAGCTTCATGGTAAAAATGTTTAATTAAAGAATATGTATACTAAAGTTATGCCAGCCCACATGTAAACGAATGGTATGTCAAAAATAAATCGCCGCTTTTCCGTTTCACGTTTGATATGTGATTACCAGTTATTCATTTGTGATGCATTAATTCTTTCAAGGTCATCCGGTTTTATTTGCTCCCAGTTTGGATTATATCTTACAAACCATGAAATCCACAAACTGCGGGAAAAACGCATTAACCAGGGCTGAAGCACAATTAGTAAAATTGCATTGGAAGTAATCCAATAAATAAACCTGTTATCGCTGAACGAAAACCCAATGAGTAGCCACCAAAGTAAAAAGCCAATCCCGGTCAGCAATAAAGCAATGGCATAACTTACATAACTGGTTCCGTAATAAAACCCCACTTCAATATCTGTTGGTTGTCCGCATACTTCACAAGTTTCATTCATTTTCATAATGCGGTTAAGCTTTAATGTCAGGGGATATTTAAATAATTTTCCCTTACGGCACCTGGGACAATAACATCCTAAAACAGAAGTAATATACCCTCTATGTGGTATTTCATCTTTCATGCTTGCCTATTATAAGTAATCTAAAACTTTTTCCATTTGTGTACTACGCGAACCTTTTATCAATAAAAAAGCATTTTCAATTTTATGTTGCTGTAAAAACTGTCCCGCATCGTCTGCAGTCTTTTTTATGAAATAAGGATGATCGATATTTAAGAAATCACCTCCCACCAATATCACTTTTTTCCATTGGTATTTAGCAATTTCATTGATCACTTGCATATGCTCTTCAAGGCTGGCATTACCTAATTCTGCCATTGCTCCTAACACCAATATTTTATTATCTTCTTTCGCTTTTGCAAAGTTTTCTATAGCCAGTTTCATGCTGGTTGGATTGGCATTATACGCATCCAGTATTATTTTGTTATTGCCTTTTTGCACCAATTGAGAACGGCTATTTGAAGGAAAGTAATTTTCAATTGCTGTTTTAATCTTATCATCGTTTACACTAAAATATTTGCCAACGGCTACAGCCGCTAAAACATTAGGCAAATTAAAACTGCCAACTAAATTCGTTTTTATTTTTTTGCAAATGCCTTTTATAAATTCAACCTCTAAAAGTGGATCTGATGATAGAATATTACCCACTACCTCTCCATCTTCTGTTCCATACATATAGCTTTCTTGTATTCCCACTGCCATTTCTTTTAAATAATTATAGTCCTGCATAACAAACGCTGTTCCGTTGTTTAGTTTTAAATAATCAAATAATTCTCCTTTTGCTCTTCTTACGCCTTCTTCGGTTTCAAAGCCTTCTAAATGAGCTTTGCCACAATTAGTTATCAAACCGTGCGTAGGCATAGCCATTTTGCAATAAGATGCGATTTCACCCAAATGATTTGCACCCATTTCTATCAAGGCAAATGCTGCATCGGTATTTATTTTTAAAATGGTAAGAGGAACGCCAATATGATTATTCAGATTTCCTTCAGTTGTGTAAGTTTTGTAGGTGGTTGATAAAACTATATGAATTAATTCTTTCGTGGTGGTTTTTCCATTACTTCCTGTAATAGCTATAAAAGGAATATTAAATTGTAAACGATGATGCCTGGCTAAATTTTGTAGCGTATTTAATACATTATCAACCAGGATCGTCTTTCCATTGATGGCGAAATTATTCTCATCTATGATGGCATAAGTGGCACCCGTATTAATGGCTTGCCGGGCAAAGCTATTTCCATTAAAATTCGGGCCTTTAAGGGCAAAGTATAAATCTCCTTTCTTTAGTTTACGGGTATCTGTTTGTACGGATGGATTCTGTAAATAAATTTTATACAATTCATCAATGTTCATGGTGCAAAAGTAGTGTCAAACCTGTTTTACAAATGTTGAAGAAGGTTGCAGTCTAAATATTGTTTTTGCCTTTAGGTTTCAATTGCTCCGTCCTTTCGGTCGGGGTAATTTGACAATTAGAATCGGGGCTTTAGCCCAAATAATTTGTTGGGCTAAAGCCCAAAAAAACATTATCTTTTAAACACCGCCCTAAAGGGCAGTGCAATTAATTAGCTGCCCTTTTAATTAATGCTATTACTATCCCTGAGGGGAATTATGTGCCGGTCTCGTTAGTGTCTCCACTAACTGGAAAATTTGGAATGCTCTTTCAAGAGGTCAATAAAAAAAACCCTCACTTTTTTGCGAGGGTTTATAGCTTTTCAGAGAATTATTATCTTTTCTGCTTACGGGTTTTATAATATTGACCGGTTTTGCGTTTGTTACCTTCCATACTGCCCATGCGGTCCATGGCGCAACGGAAACCAATAGTACTGCTCGCCTGGTCTTCTTCCATATAACGGCGTGTACCCGGACTTAGCCAATAAGCACGGTCGTTCCAGCTTCCACCTTTAAATACTCTTGATTTATCGCTAACCAATGTTGTTTGGCCATAACCATAACTGGCTTGTGAGAGGCTATCGCCATCAAGAAAGTTAATTACATTACCTCTTTGGTAGTTACGCCGGCGCATGCTTTCAGAATCAGAAACAGCTTCCATCTTTACCCTGCCTGTACTATCAATCTCGGCTTCGCCATTAGTGTTTTTATAAATTTTCATGAATTTATTACCACGGAAAGGAGAAACATCATCAGCATCCAAAGCAGTAAGCGGACGGAAAACGTCGGCTACCCATTCTGCCACATTACCTGCCATATTATACACTCCAAAGCCATTTGGATAGAAAGACTTAACCGGGGCAGTGTACACAGCATCATCATTTAATCCCCCTGCCACACCTGCATTATCACCCGATCCTCTTTTAAAGTTAGCTAAGAATTGACCTTGCCAGCTACCATGTTTTGTTTCACGCAAGCCATTTATATTTTGTGCCCATGGATATACTTGTTTATTAGATTGCAATTCTTCACCACGCTGTCCTTCTTTTGTAGAAGGGCGGGGATTTTGGCTAATCAAGCCATACGCTGCATATTCCCACTCCGCTTCAAAAGGCAGGCGGTAATCGGGTTGTAACAATCCATCTTCCATAGTTACATTTGTACGTGGTGTACCCTGGGGCGTTTTTAAAGGGTTCTTTTTTGACGTAGCTCCCTTACCTGGTTGTGCCTGGTAAAGGCCTAATAAATAGGACTTGGAAGTAAAATTGTTTTCCTGTTGCTGACTTTGAATACCCTGTGTAGCAACATATCCTTTGTCCATTAGGATGCCTTCGTTTACACGATCACTTCTCCAAAGGCAAAAATCATATGCTTGCCTCCAGCTTACACCAACAACAGGGTAGTCGTTAAAGCCTGGATGGCGGAAATAATATTCTACCAATGGCTCATTATAGCTTAACTCACTACGCCAAACCAATGTGTCTGGTAATGCAGCATCTATAATTTTACGATTATTTGGATCTGCTTCAGGATCAAATATGCGGTTTAACCAATGAATGTACTCGCGGTAGTGTACGTTTGCTACCTCGGTACGGTCAATATAAAAGGAAGGAACAGTTACACGGCGGGGAATATTATTCCAGTCGCCCATTACATCTTCTTCGGTCTGGCCCATAGTAAACGTACCGCCTTGTACAAAAACCAAACCCGGCCCGGTAGCCTGATCTTTTGATTTTGCTACCTGGAAACCACCCGAATTCTTGTCATTGTAGTTCCAGCCGGTAGCTTCTGATTTTTCAGGCTTCTTTTTAAAAAAGGGAAGGCCATTTTTACAGGATGCCATTATAACGGCAAAGGATAAAAGGATTAAAACATTTTTCACTTGCATAGTGTTTATTTTGTCTTTCTAAAGGGAACACATGGAAATCATGTGCTTTGTTTGAACCTATGTTTGGAATAACTTTAACGACAGCCGAAGATGAATTATTGTGATTCCAACTTAGTTTTCCTAAAGCATCTGCGAATATAGAAAGATTGATTTTAAATAAAGAGCGGAAAATCCTCTTTTTTCGTGTTAATTCTACGGTACATTATGCGTGTTTTGTGCAGAAAGTTTTTGTTAATAATTGTACTTTATGGGTTTACATTTTTAGGGCATGCACAACGACCCTATAAACCACATTCTGTACTTTCTACCGGTAACTGGTATAAAATTGCCATTACTTCTGAGGGAGTTTATAAAATAGATCTTTCTTTTTTAGCAGGCCTTGGTCTTACCGGCAATATTCCTTCATCGCAAATAAGGCTTTTTGGTAACCAAGGCGGTATGCTCTCCGAGGCTAATAACCAAACTTATATCGATGATCTTGAGGAAATAGCCTTGTCGGTGGTAGATGGTGGCGATGGCATTTTGAATGGCACTGATTTTATTTTATTTTATGCGACAGGGCCGCATCAATGGATTAAAGATTCGGCCAACAAACGGTTTAGCCACTTAAAAAATCTTTATTCAGAAAAGGCCTTTTTTTACCTGAACATTGGGGGTAGCGGTAAGCGCATACAAGTTCAGACTGTTTTTCCTTCTGCAACTTCAATAATTACTTCTTTTGATGAACGTCATTTTCATGAAATCGATTCTGTTAATTTCTTATCGAGTGGCAAACAATGGTATGGAGAAGAACTAAGCAACTTACCCGGTCATTCGCTTACCCGGCAATTCTCAGTTCCCGCTTTTTCTATTGCCCAAAATCAACCTTTCACTATAATATCAAATGTGGCTGCCCGGTCTGTTAATGTATCCAGTCAATTTAATATTTTTTTGAACGGTGTGGCTGTCCAGCAATTAAATGTCCCCGTTATTGGAGGGGGATTGTATGATCTGTTTGCACAGCAAAGTCAACAAATATCTACAGCTACCCTGGCAGGCAATACTATTAATCTTACTTATCGATATGTTCCCGGGAGTTTTAATTCACAGGGATGGATAAACTGGTTTGAGGTTTTTTATCGCCGCCAGCTTAACCTGCCTGCAAATGGCCAATTGCTTTTTAGAGATTGGAACAGTGTAGGCAATAGCTCCGCTGAATTTAGGATTACAGGCGCAGATAATAATACCCAGGTTTGGGATGTAAGCACTCCTTTAGAACCGGTAAAAATGAATACAGTAATAATTGGAGGCGAAATAAAATTTTCGAATGATGCACAGACTTTGCATGAATATATATCTTTTTCAAATTCATTTTTAACACCGCAGCCAATGGGTAAAATTCCTAACCAGGATTTACACAATACTGTAGAAACAGATTATTTTATTATTAGCCATCCGGCTTTTTTGGTGCAGGCGCAACGCCTCGCACGATTTCATGAGCAAAGGAATGCTTTGCGAACGATTGTAATAACCACCGACCAGGTTTATAATGAATTTTCCAGCGGCATTCCTGACCCAACTGCCATCAGGGATTTTATAAAAATGTTTTATGATAAATACAGGGCTACGTGGACGCAAAAAGGAAAATATTTAGCCTTGTTTGGAAAATCAAGCTTTGATTATAAAGACCTGTTGAAAAACAATACAGGTTTTGTACCCGGTTACCAGAGTGTTAGTTCCTTAAACCCGCTTTCCACCTATACTTCAGATGATTTTTTTGGATTTCTGGATGATAGTGAAGATATCAATTCCAGTTTAATTATCAATCAATTAGACATTGGCATTGGACGTATCCCGGTAAAAAATATTGATGAGGCTAAAAATTTTGTTGATAAGGTGGAAGCTTATCATAACGCCGCCTCGTTAGGTCCATGGAGAAATAACTTAAATTTTATTGCAGATGATGAAGATTTTAATTTGCATTTGCAGGATGCTGAAGTTATAACCAATACATCCTTATCTACCGCACCTTCTTTCAATTTACAAAAAGTTTATTTAGATGCGTTTCGCCAGGAAGGAGGTTCGGCTGGCGGTCGCTATCCACAGGCAAATGAAGTAATCAATAATAATATTTTTAATGGAACATTGATCTGGAATTACAGTGGACATGGCGGCCCTCAACGCTTGGCAGAAGAAGTAGTAATAGATCAGCAAATTGTAAATAATTGGAACAATGCGAACCGTCTGCCTCTTTTTATTACAGCCACTTGCGATTTTGCTCCGTATGATAATCCCACAGCAAACTCTTTAGGCGAAAATTTACTGCTAAGACCTAAAACCGGCGCCATCGCTTTAATGACAACGACGCGGGTTGTATTTGCTTTCAGTAACCGGATAATGAATAATAATTACCTGCAATTTGCTTTACAAGCAGATAGCAGCGGACGTTATAAAACGTTGGGTGAAGCTGTATTGTCAGCTAAAAATTATACCTATCAAACCAGCGGCGATGTAGTCAATAACAGGAAGTTTGCTTTGTTAGGAGATCCTGCCATGACACTGGGATTTCCGCAGCTTAAAGTAAAACCACTGACAGTAAATGGTAAAAACTTTTCTGCCGGTTCTGATACTTTAAGGGCCACTGAATTTGTAAAAATTGAAGGTGAGGTTTCAGATAATACAGGAAATCGCATCAATAACTTTAATGGCACCGTTTATTTATCCTTATTTGATAAGCCTCAATCTATTTCTACACTTGCCAACGATCCTACCAGTCAGCCGGTTTCTTTTCAAACACAAACTGCAACATTATTCAAAGGAAAGGTCACAGCCACTAACGGTGCTTTCACATTCAATTTTAAATTACCGAAGGATATTAATTTTCAGTATGGGCCTGGTAAGCTGAGTTTTTATGCAGAGGATGGCGTAAAAGATGGGGCCGGGTTTTCTAAGGATGTTATAATAGGCGGTATTTCTTCAGGAAACACCTCAGACAAGGAAGGCCCTATTATAAAGGCCTATTTGAATGATGAACGATTTGTAAATGGAAGCATCACTTCACACAATCCAGTCCTTATAGTAAAATTATCAGATTCTTCGGGTATTAATACAGGCAGTTCGGGTATTGACCATGACATAGTAGCTACCCTCGATGGCGACAATAGAAAATATTTCGTGTTGAACGATTTTTATGAAACGGATCTTGATAGCTATCAGCAAGGAAGCCTACGCTTTCAATTACCGGAACTTTTACCAGGGAAACATTTTATAAAAGTCAAAGCCTGGGATATAATGAATAATTCCAGCGAATATATGCTGGAATTTACCATCACTAATACCGATGAAATAATATTGGATCATGTTTTAAATTATCCAAATCCCTTCACCACCAGCACTGCTTTTTGGTTTGAACATAACCAGCCGGCCACCGATTTACAGGTGAGAATAGAAATATTTTCGATAGGAGGAAGAATAATAAAAACACTTCAAAAAACAATAAATACAGAAGGAACCCGTTCGAACGATATTGACTGGGACGGCAGGGATGAGTATGGTGATAAAATTGGTCGTGGTGTTTATCTCTATCGTTTAACCGTTCAGCGAATGGATGGTAAAAAAGCTAGCAAAATTCAACGTCTCCTTGTAATCCGTTAAAGAAAAGATCATTTTTATTTTGCATATAACCAAAACTCTATATTTTCACACCACTTTTAAAAATGTTCTATGAGATTAGCCGCTTTGAAACTAATTGCTGTTACCCTACTGTGTGTGAGTGTCTTATCTGTAAATGCGCAAACTGCACGTCCTATTAATGTAGTAACAACTGCTGTACCTTTTTTACGTATTTCTCCCGATGCACGATCCGGTGGTATGGGTGATCTGTCTATTGCAACAGACCCTGATGCCAGTTCTTCTTTTTTTAATATCGGTAAAGTGCCATTTAATACATCAACTGCAGGAGTAACGCTTACCTATACACCCTGGTTAAAAAAATTGGTAAATGATGTTTACCTGGCATCTTTAGCAGGATATTATAAACTCGACGAGCAACAAGCCATTTCGGGTTCCTTACGTTATTTCAGCCTGGGTCAAATTCAATTTACAAATGAAAATGGTGGTTTGGAAAGTACCGGTAATCCACGTGAATTTGGTATTGATATCGGCTATTCCAGGAAACTTTCTGACCGATCCGGTTTTGGCGTAGGATTAAAATACATTCACTCAAACCTTGCTGCAGGTTCATCTGGTAATGGCAGCAACTATCAGCCAGGCAATGCAGTGGCAGGAGATTTAGGTTTTTATCATAACCGCCAGAACGAAGCCGGAGAGGGGTTATCATTTGGTGTCGCCATTATAAACCTCGGGTCAAAGATTGCCTATACAGATAATGCAGATCAAAAAGATTTTATTCCTGCTAACTTAGGCGTTGGTACTACATATACTAAAGTGATTGATGAAAGCAATAAAATTTCTTTTGGTATAGATGTCAATAAATTATTAGTGCCCACTCCGCCCGCCACTTTCGATTCTGCCGGTATTGCCAATTACCGTAGCCAGGGAGTTTTAGGTAGCTGGTTTAAATCTTTTGGTGATGCACCGGGAGGTTTCGGTGAAGAGTTAAGAGAGTTCCAGGTTTCTGTTGGTGGGGAGTATTGGTATAACAACCAGTTTGCATTACGTGCCGGTTATTTTTACGAAGATAAAACCAAGGGTAATCGCCGTTATTTTACAACCGGTGTTGGTGTAAAATATAATGTGTTTGGTTTAAATTTTTCTTATCTCGTTCCTTCAGGTGGTTCAGGCAGTAATCAAAACCCATTGTCAAATACACTGCGTTTTTCTTTAGTGTTTGATTTGGACGCTGCTAACCAGGAATAAGTTTTAATAAATCATGGAAAAGGCGGAGGCATTGCTTTCGTCTTTTTTTATCGAATACTGT
>JALZIY010000022.1 GCA_030860085.1 Bacteroidota bacterium
AGTAACAGAAGCGACAAATGTTCCAGCCACTCAACAAGTGTATACTTCCAGAGTTATCACCGATTTTTCTGTAGGCTATAAATTTACAAAGAGCATCCGTCTTACCGTCGGCGCCAATAATTTGTTAGATGTATATCCGGAAGAAACAACTGATATAGGTACAAGATCATCAAATCAATTTATATACTCTCGCAGGGCAACACAATTTGGATATAATGGAAGATATCTTTTTGGAAGAATAGAATTGAGTTTGTAACCATTTTTATAAGAATAAACATATTGCCGGTCGTTGGTTAACCTAAACAATAGAGTTTAACAACAGCTCTCGCCCAGTGCGGGGGCTTTTTATTTGTTGTTAATAAATTCTGTTTCTTAAATTGCCAGATAATTCAATCGCATGTACAAAAAATTCGCAGTTTTCATAATCCTTTTCTTTTCTATCACTCATCAATGTTTCACACAGCTTCAATCTCCGGAACAATTTCTTGGTTATAAAATCGGAAGCAGGTACACACCACATTGGAGACTTGTTGAATATTATAAACACGTAGCTGCTACTGTACCACAAATGGTTAAATTACAGGAGTACGGAAAAACAAATGAAGGCAGGCCATTGTTGGTTAGTTTCATTTCTTCAGCCTCAAATATTTCCAACCTGGAAAATGTTCGCACCAATAACCTCGCATTGGCACAGATGTCAGATGGCAAATCATCGGTGACTAATGCTCCTGCAATTGTATGGTTAAGCTATAATGTACACGGCAATGAAACTTCTTCTTCGGAAGCATCACTACTTACTTTGTATGCTTTGGTTGATCCTGCCAATACAAAAATAAAAAGCTGGTTGGAAAATACTTTAGTCATTATTGATCCGTGTTTAAACCCGGATGGCCGTGACCGTTATGTAAACTGGTTCAATTCAGTTTCAGGTAAAACTGTCAATCCTTTGCTTGATGCAAGAGAGCACCGTGAACCCTGGCCTGGCGGCAGAACAAATCATTACAATTATGATTTGAATCGAGATTGGGCCTGGCAAACACAGGTAGAATCGCAACAGCGAATTAAATTATATAGTCAATGGCTTCCGCAGATTCATGTTGATTTTCATGAGCAGGGTGTTAACAATCCTTATTACTTCGCACCTGCGGCCGCACCCTATCATGAAGTGATCACACCCTTTCAGCGAAGCTTTCAAAATAATATTGGCCGTAATCACGCAAAGTATTTTGACGAGCAGGGATGGTTATATTTTACTAAAGAAGTATTTGATCTTTTATATCCCTCTTATGGTGATACGTACCCTACTTATCATGGAGCCATCGGAATGACGTATGAACAGGCAGGAGGCCCGGCAGGCGGTGCGGCCGCACTAACTGATGATGGCGATACACTTACATTGTTCGATCGTGCTTTGCATCACTATACTACTGGTATCAGCACTATTGAAATAGCTTCTCAAAACGCTTCTCAGTTAATAAATGAATTTCAAAAATACTTCCGCACAGCGGTAACAACGGGCGTGGGAAATTATAAATCTTATGTTATTAAGCATAATGCAAAAGATGAACAAAGAATTAATGCATTGAAAGAACTGCTTAATAAAAACAATATTACTTATGGCACAGGAAAAGCATCATCCTATCGTGGTTTAAACTATGACAATGGTAAAGATGAAAGTTTTTCAACGACAACATCAGATATTATTATTCCTTCCATACAGCCACGCAGTGCACTTGTACAAGTATTGTTTGAGCCAAATACATTGGTAGAGGATTCGGCTACTTACGATATTACCGCCTGGTCATTGCCTTATGTTTATGGTGTAAAAGCGTTTGCTACGCGGCAAAATATTGAGACGACAAAATCTGCTTTGCAGGAAAAAACCATCAGCAACCCAACTGCCGATGCGTATGGTTATGCTATAAAGTGGAATGGCGTTCCCAGTGTAAAATTTGTTTCGCAATTATTGCAGAAAGGTATAAGGCTCCGTTTTAATGAATCACCTTTTGAAACCGGTGGCCAGTCTTTTGACAGAGGCGCAGTAGTTGTGCTTAAAACCAGTAATCAAAATTTCCCCAATTTTTGGCAAACGGTAAGGCAATCAGCAAATGAAAGTAAAATACAGCTTACGCCTATCACAACAGGATTTGTAGACAAAGGAAATGACTTTGGAAGTTCTAAATTCCATACATTAAAAAACCGCAAAGTGGCATTGCTAACTGGCGAAGGCACCAGTCCAAATGCAGCGGGTGAAGTATGGCATTTCTTTGACCAGGAGATCCAATACCCGATTACATTGATCAACGCAAATGATTTTGGCCGTGCCGATTGGAGACAGTTTGATGTACTGATTATACCCGACGGCAATTATCGTTTTTTGGGAGATAAAGCACAGGCAGAAAGTTTTAAGGACTGGATATCTAAGGGGGGAAATGTGGTGGCTCTCGGAAGTGCGGTAGAGCAGCTTTCGAAAATGGAATGGTCAACTATTAAATTAAAAAAAGATAGTGACAGTGCTTCAAAAAATGCTGATCCTTTAAGAGTTTTTGAGAATCGTGAACGTGATTTTATACCTAATACAACTCCCGGATCAATCTTCAGGGTTGAATTGGATAATACGCACCCGCTTGGTTTTGGCTATCCTAATTACTATTATACCTTAAAGCAAGATGAGAAAATTTATGAGTTTATAAAAGAAGGCGGCTGGAATGTAGGTGTATTAAGAAAAAATAAACAGGTGGCTGGTTTTGTAGGTTCTAAATTGATCAATCGTTTGCAAAACGGTTTATTGTTTGGAACACAGGAATT
>JALZIY010000039.1 GCA_030860085.1 Bacteroidota bacterium
GCACTGTTCCTGCTCAAGAAGGTAGCAATAATACTATCACCACAATTTCCATTGATGATTATGTTGCTGAAAAACGAATAGATAAAGTTAATCTCATCATGATTGATGTGGAAGGTGGCGAAATGCAAGTTTTGGAAGGTGCAACTAATGTTATAAAAACATTCAGACCCGTACTGATTTTCGAAAATCACAGCTTGCATAATGATTGGAGCCGGGGACTTCAAAATTCTAATTCTGTACAGTTCGTTCAAAATTTTGGATACAAAGTATTTTCTATAAGAGATTTCCACAATAATATAGATACAACAGATATGCGTATAGAATTAATACCTGTTGAACATACATTTATTAATGGCCCCCCTCACGGTTTTAATTTATTAGCCGTTGCAGATGATTCTCTAATTGAAAATGATCTTTTTAAAATAGTAAAAGATTATAGCCCTAAATTATTATTACATAAGACAGAAAAAGAATTCCTTCCTGGCAGTTGATGCAAATTAATCTCTTGAGTAACCATTTTTTAATTACAGGCTTGGTTTAAGTGATTTTAAAATTTTTAAATAATGGCTTCGCTTAAGAAAAATATAGTTGTAAATATTATTGCAAGGTTTTGGTCCGCTGGAATTCTTATTCTGCTTGTGCCGTTTTACATAAAATATTTAGGAATAGAAGCTTATGGACTAGTTGGATTTTATGCAACATTAATTGGGGCCTTATTAATATTAGATTTCGGATTGAGTATAACTTTAAACAGAGAATTGGCCAAATATAAATCTGAAAACAAACCTATTGTTGATATCAGAAATCTTACTTTTTCATTAGAGTGTGTTTATTGGGCCGTTGGAACAGCATTGAGTTTAATTGTAATTGCATTTTCTGGTGTAATTGCTGAATATTGGGTAAACGCAGAAGAGTTATCTGTACATGAAGTTCAACAGGCTGTAATGCTAATGGGTATAATTATTTTATTTCAATGGCCTATTAGTCTTTATAGTGGTGGGCTTTCCGGTTTAGAAAAACAGGTGCTTAATAACATTATTATTATTGTCATGAGTACCATTAGAGCATCAGGTGTGCTTTTAGTGCTGGCTTACTTTTCTTCAACTGTTTATGCGTTTTTTTTATGGCAGGCTGTTACAACATTCATCTATGTTCTGTTGATGAAATGGGCGTTGTGGAAAGAAATGCCAGGGCGTCACTTGAGTAAAAGATTTTCTAAACAGCAAATAAAATTAATATGGCGCTTTGCAGCTGGAATGACGGCAGTGAGTTTGGTTACGTTTCTATTATCTCAAATAGATAAAATTATTCTAAGTAAAATGCTGTCGTTATCACAATTTGGGTATTATTCTTTGGCGCTTTCCATCGCTTCATGCATAACCTTATTAACGGCACCAGTCATTATATCTTTTTTCCCAAGGTATTCATATTCTTTTGCGGCTAAGAATTTTGATGATTTAAAGAACCTTTATCATAAATCCAGTAAGCTCATAGCTGTTTTAATATTTCCCCTTAGTTTTTTTCTTTTGTTTTTCATGCAAGATGTGCTTTTGATTTGGACAAAGAATGCTGAAATAACTAAAAACACTTACTTGCTTGCACAAATATTGGTCATTGGAAACATGTTGAATGCACTTATGAATGTACCTTATAATCTTTTGATTGCCTCAGGCTACACACGATTTGCATTTATTCAAAATTTTATTGCTGCTCTATTAATGGTACCGTTGTTGATTTTGTTAACTAATTTGTATGGTGCAAATGGCGCAGCTTTTGTGTGGGTACTGATTAATGCGGGATATATTTTAATTAGTATGCCCCTAATTCACCTTAAACTTTTAAAGAAAGAATTGAAAAACTGGTATTTGAATGATACATTGAAGCCTATGCTTGTACCATTGTTTTTATTCGCCATGATTAAATATTTTTTTCAACATTTTCTGCCTGACGCACCTTTAAGCTTAATCATTTTGAGTTTAGTTTTCTTTACAGTCTTTTTGACTTCTCTATTAACTAATTTGCCTGAAGCATCAATAGCAATGAAAAATGCATTTAGCAATTTTAAAAAGCAGCATGCGCAATAATTACTCTCCATTGGTTAGTATAATCATTACCTCATACAACCGAGAAAAATATATCGGTAAAGCTATAGAATCAGCACTTCAACAAGATTATGCCAACTTAGAAGTAATTGTTGTTGATAATTGCTCAGCAGACAATACTATCGAATTAGTGCAGCAATATGTCAACGACTATCGCTTTAGATTTATTGAAAACGAAACCAATATCGGGATGATCCGCAATTTTCAGAAAGGCATTGGTTTGGCAAAAGGCGATATCATTTCGTTTGTTTCAAGTGATGATTATTTGCTGAACTCATCCTTCATTTCTGAATCAGTGAATCTTTTCAATAAACACAAAAATGTTGTGCATGTACAAGGGTTGGCTGTTACTTTTACTGATAACAATAATTCTTTTCGGCCTTACAGTATAGATTGTTACAAAAAACAAGTACGAAGTGGCAGAGAGGTTTTTTGGGAATCGCAATATAAAGAAAGCCCCCTGGGTTTTGACGGATGTGCAATAAGAGCCAGTGCATTGAAATTCATTGATGTCTGCTATGATTCAAAAATGAATCTTTTGGATGTTGAGATAGGATTGAAATTATGCTTGATTGGTGATATTGCATACATTAATAAGCCATGCTATGCATTCAGGGTCCATTCTAACCAGTCTACTCAAACTTATAATGATGAAATGTTACTTGCCAATATTGCTATTATACAACGTGCAAGTGAAGTGGCTATTGTCAAAGGTGCATTCGAAAGCAATCAGATGATAGAGTGGAGTAATAATATGGTATATAAATATATAAAATCTGCATATTTGAAACGTTATTTGCAGAATTTTGAAAAGCACAAAAAATTTGAAGCACTTTTAATTAGCAAGTATCCGAATATTTATACCAAGTTAAAAAGGGAATGGAAAATTGTGTTTTTGAGGTTTTTATACAACCCTTATTATAACCTTATAAAAGTTTTAAAATTTTTGTCTCCTAAGTATTATCAGATAGTTTATAATTTAAAAGAGATAGGTCGTTAAACTTTACTCAAAAATATCTTAACTACTGCTTTCCCTATAATGAGTATGAAGGCTTTGCGAAACTTAGTTGTAATTGGTTATTTAAATGAAAATTTTATTATTTATTGATAGCAATGTCAAAACCATTCCTTATGAAGTTCCATTAATAGAATTGCAGAAGAGGGGTTATGAAATTGTATTTTTAAGTGTACTTGAGAAG
>JALZIY010000050.1 GCA_030860085.1 Bacteroidota bacterium
ATGCATGGAACGTCCAGCCCGGTACAAATGCCCAATTGAAAATATATTGTTGAAGTTATTAACTAAAGCTCAATAGTGAATGTCGATCCCGAACCGCTGCTGGTGCTTGCACATAGCTGATGTTTCAATGTCCAGCTCTGCTTTTGCAAATACTTTTGTTAGCGGGAGTTTTAATTCTTATTAGGCTTTAAACAGTTGTTATAAATGTCAGATACAGCGTCGGCCACAAGTTTGGGGTCTTGGTAATGTATTCCATGACTGTAGCCCGGCAGAAGTATAATTCTGCTGTCTTGATTTTTTTTTATCATGTCTGCATAATGAACAATTCTTAGATTGTCCAGTTCCTTCCACCATGGAACTAAGTTGATGCCTAACTTTAATTTTTTATTCATTTCAGTTTCATAAAATTCAATAGGCTTGTTGTATGAAATTAACACGGCAACAGGTATGTTTTTTAAAGGAGGTAATGAACTATATTCTTTAAAGAAAAATGGAGTACTTGAAGCAAGCTCTCTTTTTGCTTCGATTCTAATTCCTAAGGGCATAGCTGTGTCGGTTGACATAGCTTTCAAATTAATTGTCCATATATCTCTATATCCTGTTAAACTTGATGTTGATTTCTTTACTTTTTTGTCTTCATCTTTGGTAAGCATAAAATCAGTCGGGTCTACGAATACCAGTCCGCAAACTTCATTTGGATAAATGGAAGTGTATAGTCTGATAAACGGTCCTCCGAGAGAATGTCCCACTAATAAATAGGGCGGTTTTATTTCTAATGTTAATAATAGTTTATGAAGTCGTTCAATAACATGAACATCAGTTTTAATAGTAGTGTCAATTTCTGATTCACCTAATCCATTTCTACCATATTCTATTCCTGCTACATTTTTAGGTAAGTATTCAAAAATTTGTTCGAAGCTTCCGCCACCCATACCACTTTCAAAAACAAGAACCGGTTCATTTCCTTTTCTATTTTCAAGCCCGAAAGTTTTATATGCAGTTTTTACTTTGTCAATAATTACAAATTTCTTTTCTACATTTTGAGCAAAGAGAAGGTGTGTCGAAAAAAATGTAATTACTAATAATGTTTTGATTTTTGATTTCATTTTTGATTTGTCTGCTGATGAGGGGGCTGCATAAATTACCCCTAACGAACAGATATTGCTGCAGGTGGGGGATTTTATAACGTCACGCCTGGAACGGCTGCCCAATATTGTTTTAAAAGTTGAAGATATGAACTAAAGCTAAATTAATAACGGCGAGCCCAAACTGCAGCTGATAGTAGCACATAGCTGATGTTTCAACGTCCTGCCACCATATTACCAAGTTTTTTGTTAGCGGTAGTTATTATTGAACTGTCATAATTCTGTATCCTACAAGTTCAGTAAGACCTTTGAAATTTTCTTCAAGTTTTGCAGAAGTATTTTCTAAAAATTCAGGTTTTTCGGCAAAAACTTTTTGGTAATATCTTTCGCTAATCACTATTTTATTTTCTTCCGATTTTTTCATTAGTCGCGCAGTTAAATCTATGTCATTACCATAATAATCATTTGCAGCATTGTATGTGATGTTATAAGGGTCAGTACAGTAATGGATTGCTGCTTTTGTCCTTAAAGTTATTTGGTTAATAGTTGTTCCGGTTGAAGAGATGCAGTTTTTAAGCATATTAAGTATTGTGGCATAATTTTCATCTTCTTCATTCTTCTTGGTGTCAGGTATGTAAATCATGATTGCATCACCAATAAGTTTTAAAACGCAGTCACGAAATAAATGTGAGATGCCGAAGCAAAGTCTAATGGTGTTGCCTATATAAAGTATCCACCTTTTTAGTTCTTGCTGCTTTATTGCAGTCGAACCACAAATGTCAATAAATATGCAAGTGCCTGGTGATGGTTGCAGGTTTTCAATCTGAGCTTCTAAAATTTCAGGATTGTCAAAGTTTAAAATTACGGGCAGTGTCATTTTATAATTACCGCTAACGTTAGGGTATTTCTGCAGGAGCGGAAGTTCGTGTTCCGTCAGCTTAAATTTATTACTTATGTTGATTACAATTACAACTTGTTCAACTTTTATTCTTTAGCCGCTATTGCAGAAATACTATGTTAGCTGCTGTTGATTTGCACGGCAATCTTCAATTTGTTAACTTCTTTACTCCCCAATTTGCAAAACCATTGAAACCCGGAGTAAACGTTAGTTGCTTTTCACTGGTCCCATCTGGGTTAATTGTGAAGAGTTGGAACTGCCCAACTCCGCCCACCGCTCTCTGAAAAATCAATTGTTTTCCGTCGGGCGACCACGTAATAGTCAATTCAGGAACTTTATTATTTGTGATCCTTTTTTCGCTGCTGCCGTCGGCATTTATGATGCAGATTTCGAAGGTTCCGAATAATCTTCCCTCTGCCACTTCGCCTTTCCGACCTGAATAGACAATGAACTTACCATCAGGCGACCAATCAGGCGCCCGTTCCTCTTCTTTGTTGTTTGTAAGCCGCTTGCTCTTTCCTTTTCCGTTCGCTTTTTTGATGTAGATTTCGGCTGTCACAGAATTTGTTTGATTGTCAGTGACTGCATGACTCGTAAAAGCTATCTTCCTGCCGTCAGGTGACCAATCCGGATCGTCATCTATTGCGTTAGGGCTATTTGTGATATTCTTTGGAGGTATCTTTTTTGTGACAAAATCATCTACATTTAAAATGAAGATGTCGCTGTCAATTGCTGCAGCACCCGGCAACTCTGAGATTAATTTACCTTCGCCGGACGCAGAGGCGTGAAAAACTATGCTTTTACTATCGGGGGACCAACTGGCTGAATTTCCGGGTACCAGCGAAGTTTCCCCGGTTCCATCAACGTTTATTACATACAGGCTCATCCAATTGACCGGATCAGACTCTTTACGCAGCCTATTACTTTCAAAAATTATTCGTTTGCCATCAGGTGAAAGCACAGGAAAGTTTTCTCCCGTTGTATTATGTGTGACTTGCCGAACGTTTGTGCCGTCACCATTCATCAAATAGATTTCAGCGGCGAGTAGCCATGCGGGTGATTTAAGTTCTGGGTTATGAAGACTGCTTATGAAAGCAATGGTAGATTCTGTCTGAACTTTCTCTTCCTTCAGTTTATTTTGTGCCTCGGTGCGTACTCCTAATAATATTATAATAAATGCTCCCATTATTTTTAAGTCCATGATGATTCGATTTCTGATTTTCTTATAAAGGCTCATGTTTAAAGTTTGATGTGTTGTGAAATTGCTGGTATATAGTGACTTCGTTGATGGAAATACCCTCGCTGTTCTTTTATGCTGAAGCAGAAACGACAAATCATTTAAGAACCGGTTGTTGCTTCGTTGCACAATGAATATCTCCGCCTCCCGCATTTAAAACTTCAACATTGATTGCAATTACTCTCCCGCCGGGGAATGCCCTTTCAATTATTCTTTTTGCCTGTTGATCTTTTTTCCTCATTATTTCAGGTCGTCCAGCAAATAGCAAAACAATGGCTACGAATGCAGATGGAATAAATGAAAGTATAGTATAGGTAGAATTCAAAAGAGGTTTATTGAGCTATAGAAAGATACAACTAATTAATAAATGCCCTTGAATACCGGAAGGTTCAATGGCTGCTAACACATAGAAAAGTATCCGCATTGCCCCCCAAAAAAAACCCGTAGTTTAAACACTATTTCAGGGGCATTGCGGTATACTTTTGAGTTGGCTGATGTCGCCGTAAACTTCTGTTGGGGACAAAGTAT
>JALZIY010000085.1 GCA_030860085.1 Bacteroidota bacterium
CTTCTATACAGTGACATTTAGATTCGCTTAAATTTAAGACTTTTTGTTGAGGGAAGCTAGGTGTGTATTGGAACTCATAGGTTTGGTACGTGAAGAACAATACAAAAAATATAAACCTATCTATATGATATTCTAAAATTAAATTTGCATATGCCTCAATCCCGCCAGCTCGCCGCTATTATGTTTACCGATATTGTTGGATATACTGCATTAATGGGTCAGGACGAACAAAAGGCATTTGATTTTTTAAAAAAGAACAGGACATTACAAAAACCCATCATTGAACAATACAATGGACGATGGATAAAAGAACTGGGCGATGGTGTACTGGCTAGTTTTAACACAGCTTCTGATGCTGTAAATGCAGCCATAAAAATCCAGGAAGCCTGTACTGCTGCAAAAGACTTCCAGTTACGCATCGGCATTCATTTGGGAGAAGTAGTTTTTGAAGAGACTGATGTTTTCGGTGATGGAGTGAACATTGCGTCCCGCCTGCAAAGCCTTGCTTCTATTGGCAGCATCTGGATTTCCGATTCAGTGCAAAAAAATATTTTCAATAAAAAGGATATTCAGACAAAATTTATCAAAACTGAAACGCTGAAGCATGTGCAAGAACCGGTAGGCATTTATGAAGTAATTACAGATCATTTAATTAAAATATCATCTAACAACGAGTCGCAAAAGCAGGTACCAAAAAAAAGTATAGCTGTACTGCCTTTTGTAAATATGAGCGCTGATCCGGAGAACGAATATTTCAGTGACGGCATATCGGAAGAAATCCTCAATGCGCTTACCCGTGTGGATGGTTTGCAGGTTACTGCACGTACTTCTTCCTTCTTTTTCAAAGGAAAAAATGAAGATATCAGGCAGATAGGAACGACACTGGGGGTATCTACCATTTTGGAAGGCAGTGTTCGCAGGGCCGGCAAAAGAATCAGGATCACGGCGCAGCTAATTAATACAGCTGATGGTTATCATATCTGGTCGGAGGTGTATGACAGCGACCTGGAAGATATATTCGAAGTGCAGGATGAAATTTCAGTCAAGATATTGAACAGGCTGAAAGAAAATTTTGAAGAGAAGAAAACTGAACCTATCGTAAAAGCGCCTACAGAGAATCTGGATGCTTATAATCTTTATCTCAAGGGTCAGTATCACTGGAATAAATCCAATCCGGAAGATATAGGTAAATCCATTAAAAATTTTGAAGAAGCTATCCGCATTGACCCGCAATTTGCACTCCCGTATTGTTCCCTGTCGTACTGTTATTCATTTATGGGTTCAGCAGGATTAATGTCACCTACAGAAGCTTTTCCAAAAGCAAAGGATTATACACTTAAAGCTATTGAACTCGACCCTAACCATGCTGAATCACATCTGTCCCTTGCCACCATTAAATTTTATCATAACTGGGATTTTGAAGGTGCTGAAGCTTCATTGAATAAAGCTACCAGCCTTTGTCTTAATTCTTCGCTTATCAACCAGGTTCATGGCTGGTTCCTTATTGCAAGAGGTGATTTTGACCACGCAATAGAAAAAATGAAACAAGCATTGGTACTGGATCCCCTGTCTTTACCACTTATGGCAAATCTTGCCGATGCATATGGCTTTGCAGGTCGTTTTGATGAAGCCCTGTCGCAATATGACAAAGCAATTGAAATTGATCCTCTTTTCCGCCGTGGTTTTGAAGGAAAAGGAATGATATACTTAATAAAGGGCGAATATGATAAAGCCATTGAAAATCTTGAACATTATCATAAACTCATTGGTCATCCGTTAAAGGGTCTGGGCCCACTGGGCCATGCTTATGGTGTGGCAGGGCAGCGGGAAAAAGCGTTGGAATGTATTGAGAAGCTGAAGCAAAGAGAAACCCTGGAGCCAGGTAGAGCTTTCGATATGGATTATGCATTTATTTATGCCGGACTTAAGGAAAATGACAAGGCTTTCAATCACCTGAATAAAAGTTATGAAAACAGGGTAGGCATCGTTTGCCTGGGCATGATCTTCTGCATCAGGTTTCCATTGCTGAAAGAATTAAAAATTGATCCACGATTCAAGGAGCTGACAAAAAAAATGAATATAGATGGCTAACAGAATAGTTTGGCCTGCATATTAGTTGATGTTTACAATCTTTCCTGATAGCATGCACTTGCCGGGTTTTTTTATGGGGACTTGAAACATAATTTTTTTATTCTTCACTGCCCGGAAAATACTTAACTGCTCTACATCCTTAAACCAAATCAATAAGACTCACTGCTCCAATACCAGGAGATCATGGACAAACACTGGGACAAAACTAGAGTTGCAGGGAATGATGATATTTTAGAATACCTGAATAAATATGCACCTCCGAAATTATTTGAACCTGGCAGCAAATATGAACACAGCAATACCGGCTATGTGCTGCTGGCCAGCATTGCTAAGCAAGCAAGTGAGAAGGAGTTTATTAAGATGTGCAGAAAGTGGATATTCAAGCCATTGAAAATGCACAGTACCAATATCCGGACCCTTAAAGAAAAAAGAAGAACAGAAAACTTTTTTATCGGGCATATTTATGAACCGGAAAGACAACACTATGTTCGTGCCAATTCATTCCCTTCATTGGACTACCACAATCTGGCTGGGCAACAGGAAGGGCCGGGACGGGTGAGTTCCACCGCTGCTGATCTGTTGAAATGGGATCAGGCATTATATACCAAGAAGCTTGTAACCAATCGACTTTGCAGGAACCTTTTGCACCTTATAAATTATCAAATGATTCATTGACTAACTATGGCTTTGGATGGATGTTAAGAACACATTCGCAATCATGAAAAAATGTATTTCACACCGGCGATAACCCGGGTTATGAAAACAGGTTTGTACGGTATATTGATAAGAAGAAAACAATTATTTTAAACAATAATGCCTATGACAATTTGGAGGCTTTGATTCAACAAATAAAAAAGAAATTTCAATAGGCAGACGAATGGTATTAATAAAAAAGGGCCGGATCACTTTCCGGCCCCTGGCAATTGCTTAGCCCTTTATTTAATCAGGACTTTTTCTTTGATCATACCATCAGGTGTGGCAAGCATAATAAAATACATTCCCTTTGCCAGCTCTGTGGCATTTATTTCCATTCGGTTGTTGCCCTTTTGAGCAGTAGCCAGCCTGGTCATTGCAATGGAGCCATTGCTGTTTAATAATTTAGCACTTGTCCGACCATCCCTGCTGCTTGTATAATTAACCTCAAACATCCCATTTGACGGGTTTGGAAATACACTTACCGTAGTTTTAAATTCCTGAAATTCGCCCGTAACATTCGCCGATGTAATGGTGGCATTTTTTTGATTAATAACTGATATATTATCAACAAAAATATTATCACCATAGGCATTGGTGCCAACAAATTTGATCAATACCTGCCCTGTGCGATAATTATTAAGACTGATCACTTCTCTTCTCCATTGATTGGCTGCAGTGGGATAAAATGCATTACTTGCAGGTGAAGTTGTAGCCAGTTCAGCACCGGCTTTATCATACACCGTATTAAATGTAAAACCACAGTCTACCGAAACAAATACCTGTAACCGGTCTGAATAATTATCTGTCTGCGAATGTGCCACATCAAACTCAAGGGTGCTATTTTCGGCATTGTTCAAATTAATTAAAGGCACTACTAAGCCATCTTTAGTACCCGCGGCATTGTATTCATAATAATTAAGGAAAGCCGCAGAAGTAAGTGTGCCATCGGCACCAACAATATTTGAAACAGGGCTCCATGATTCGCAACGATCAGGATTTTCGATATGCCATTTATTACTTGGTGGATATGCAACACCTTCAAAACTTTCTGCAAAGTCAAGTTTTTCTCCAAGGTTTGAAATGATGAAAGCATCAGACCATTTATCATTGAATGTACGGGTATCTATACCACTATTGGGCTCTGATGTAAAGGCGGTAAAAGTATTGCTACCATCTTTTGCCCTGATGGCTGGTAAGGATACAAAGGCAATTTCACTTGTTTTTAATGAACCGGACCACCGGTAAGATTTGACAGGACCTGAATTAACCTGGTAATTGATAACAACTGAAGTCAATGTGTTTTGTCCAAGATTTCTTAATAACACCTCAGGAATCAAATTACCATTACATCGTTGTCCGTTTGGCGATACGATGGCAATTATAGCAGCATCGAGTGCGACCGGGGCAAGATGAACTGTAGAACTCAATAATTCACGCCTTCTCGTGCTTTTTGTAAGCACGGTACGCATTCTTAATGCCTGGTCTTTCGTAAAAATATTCATGCATTTATCATAACTATAATCCATGTAATTTTCATACATCACCACATTGCCGCATGATACCTTACCCGCAGGGCAACCACTGCTTGACGCTCCTGAATTGGGCGTATCACCACAATAATCATCTACCTCACAACCACCATCACCCCACAGGTGTCTTAAACCTAAATAATGACCGACTTCATGTGTTACTGTCCTTCCCAGGTCATAATTTTTGTGATAGGTCCCCATAGGATATTTTGCCCTCGACCCAAAAGCATTATAGCCCATCACCACACCGTCAGTGCTTGCGCCCCCGGGATCGCAACCTAATCCTGATGCTAACCCATGAGCAGGATCCGGAAATTGTGCATATCCTAAAAGAAGAGCTGCAAAATTTACTGTCCACATATTCAAATACCTGTTTGGATCATAGATGGTAGCCGGTTTGATTAAAATGTCTATATCATCTAAAACATAAGCAGGTAATGGACCTTTGTAGCGATGGATGCCCGGTTCTACAAGCTTATTGCCTGCGGGATCAAACTCCGCCAACACAAATTCTATTTCTGTATCAGAACTTCTTCCATCACTGCTATACCCCAGAGTGCCTGCTTTTCTCCGGAAATCTTCATTCATTACTTCTATCTGCGAATAAACCTGTGCTGCAGCTATGTTAGCCCCTGTACCAACGGCTTCTCCAAAATGTACTACGTGTACAATTACCGGAATTTTCAATATACCTTTTAAAATGCCATTGTTATCTCCGCCGGATTCTGCAGCAGCGATCTGGGCAGCCATTGTTTTTTCAAAATCTTTGTCAGAAGGAATTCGCAGGTTGGCTTTTTTGCGTAGTTCGTGGTATTCTACCGTATAGCATCGGATTGGTTCCTCTGAAATCAACTGACTGTAAACTGTAGAATAATGAGTAAGAATGATAAATACAAAAAGTAAAATTCGTTTCATCACGGTTAATTTAAGTGTGTTTATTGAAATCTAATTTTAGGTCATGCAATAACTAAAATACGATAAAAAGGATTTCAGAAAAAATTTGTAAGCCAAAAATATGTCTGCAATTTAAGATCAGAATTTTCAGCGACTTTACCTTGGAAATACTTAACCTAATAAATATTTTTGCATTTATATATAACTGCTTAAATGAAAGGCTGCTTACCTATTTTTTTGATATTCTTCATAACTGAAGCCTTATATACGCAGAATATAGATAATTCAAAACAGTACCAGATTAAAATCAGCAAAACTACTGAGCCTATAAAAATAGACGGTGAGCTTACGGAAACGGTTTGGCAAAAAGCGGATTCAGCTACTGATTTTTGGGAAATTATTCCCGGCGATAACTTATCATATCCATAAGGCAAATTGGCTTGTCTCACCAGTACAGGCTTTCGAATTTCCACCAATTCATTATTGACAAGGTACGATACTAAAACCTGTAAAGCTGCCTGGCTATTGGGTAGATTTGCATCCCGCTTATCATTATATTGATACTGACTTTCCTGTAAGGCAGCCCGGTGATAAAACCGTATGGGTATTGCCTGTTTCGGTATGATCTTCTGCATCAGGTTTCCATTGCTGAAAGAACTGAGATCTGATGAGCGTTTTAAAGAGTTGACAAGGAAAATGAAGATAGATAGTTGATAGAGAAGAATTTTCTTCTTTGCACATTTCTTCCCGTTCCCTTTCTCCTCGCCGTGTCTACTTGGCTGTCGCCGTTACTGCGAGATGACGTAGGAACTAAATTATGGTTTCCTAAAGGTTCGTGTCGTGGTGTTTTGCTATGCAACTTCCCACCACAACACACAAAAGACTGCATGCTGTTTTTTTGTGGAAGACCAACAGAAGCTAAAGAAATGGAACCCAAACAACGACAAAAAAGATAGGCTTAGCTTTCTGTTTTTGCCGGGGTCATATAATTTAGAATACATCCGGGATAAAGGTCTGATCCGTCATTGGCGGACGGACATAACCAATGTCCTCCTGTCGGGGAGGCAGTTCCATTTGTTCCGGCGTAAGATCTTCATAAGGGATCATACTTAGCAGATGATGAATACAATTCAGGTGAGAGCGTCTTTTATCATCGGAATTAACAACATACCAGGGCGCCTGTTTAATGTCTGTATGAGCAAACATTTCATCCTTGGCACGTGAATACTCCACCCATCTTTTACGTGATTCCAAATCGAGCGGACTAAGCTTCCACCGTTTTGTAGGTTTAGCAATACGATCCTGAAACCGGCGTTCCTGTTCTGTATCACTCACTGAAAACCAGTATTTGATCAAAATAATCCCCGAACGGATAAGCATACGCTCAAATTCCGGGCATGAGCGTATGAACTCATGATATTCCTCATCGGTGCAAAAACTCATTACACGCTCTACCCCAGCCCGGTTATACCAGCTACGATCAAAGAGAACCATTTCACCTGCTGCCGGTAGTTGGGCAACATAACGCTGAAAATACCACTGGGTTTTCTCACGATCTGTTGCTGTGCCCAGTGCCACTACCCGGCATACACGGGGGTTAAGGGGCTGGGTGATCCGCTTAATAACGCCTCCTTTACCAGCGGCATCACGACCTTCAAATATCACTACAACTTTTAATCCGTTGTGTTTAATCCATTCCTGTAATTTGACTAACTCTATATTGCATTTAGCCAATTCTTCTTCATAGACTTTAGCCTTGAGTTTGGGCTTCTCTTCACCATTTTCCATCTCCAACAGTGACTGGTCCTTTTGGTTGTTATCTGCTAATTTCTTCCTATTCCTTTTGTCTTTTCCTTCTTTAGTCTTTTTTTCATTTTTCTTTTTAAGCATGGCAGTTTTCTTTTTAGAATTTAGTGATATTATTATTTCCTTCTCAGAAATCCGGGTTTTTCATAAGTTGAAGATTTGATTTATTGTTACCAGCTTTGCTTATTGCGAATTCCCGATAATATATATGATGTATCTAAAGGCTGCAGGTGCAGAAATTTTTATAAGAGAGTTTTCATAACTATATGCCTTCCTGTTAGATTACGTCAACTGTAAAAACTGTTTAAGTTTGGAATTCAATTCATTTATTTTGCTTGTGTCAATGGAACCGATTTACCTAAGGCTAAACTCTTATCAAGTGTTGCAATTTTGCTTACTCTTATTAAGGAAAGTTTTTTGATTCCATTAGAGGCCAGATTATTCACTTGCCTTTTTAGCGATGGGATAAAATGTACGAGCTCTTCAATCTTAGACGTCGTCGAATTCAATACAACAATACTTAGTTCGTATTTTTCGAGATTTTGCTGATACATAAGATTCTTATCAATGGTCAGGAGTATATCAAAATTATTAATAACGCATGCAGCAAGGAGCTTACCATTTTTTAATCCATTCCATCGCATTTCCGTCACCGTGAAAATTTCATATTCTTTTAAGTGTTGTTTTAACCTTTTGGTGACACACTCATCAAGTAAAATTTTCATGCAGGATACCAGTTGAAGATTCGATCAGCTTTTGTGATATTTCCAGCACCTTTATTACCTGTTCCTTTTTAACTCCTTCAAAGTCTTCGAGAAATGTATCAATGGACTCACCAGTCTCCAAATAGTCAAACAGGTTTTTAATTGGAACTCTCGTTCCATAAAATACGGGTGTGCCACCTAAAATTTCCGGGTCAATGTTAATTACTCGTCCTTCCATTGTAACTAATTTTTAATTAGACCAAATTTACAATTTATCTATTCAAAGCTGCGTTGCACAAATCACTGCTGCTGTTGCTTTTGCTGCACTTCTAAATAATGGCGGTAAGAGTTAATGGGTTCTCCCGGATTTTTTGCTTCATAACTGAATTTTGGCAACGCCTGTTTTTCGTTTGCTTTTTTTGCCGTTCCGTTTTTAATTTCAACAGAAACCTCGAGGGTGTGTTCTCCGGAGCCTTTGTACGTTCCCTTAACAGGCGTGCAGTCAATAAAGTTTCTTCCAACTGCAAGCCGTACATGCTGGTCATTCACCAAACAATTATTAGTAGGGTCAAGGCCAAGCCAGCCATAATTTGGAATGAACGCTTCCACCCATGCATGCGTGGCACCTTCACCGCGCATTTCTTTATCCTTCGGGCAAATATAACCGCTGACATAGCGTGCAGGTACCTGGAACATTTTTAAAAATACAAGCAGTATATGAGCAAAGTCCTGGCACACGCCTGCTTTCAACCGCCACACTTCTTCCGTTTTTGTTTCAACACTGGTCAATCCTTTTTGATAAGAGAAATTATTATACACATACTCTGAAAGAGTAATAGCATTTTGCAAAGGCGTTTTTTCGTAAGTGACAATATCGCTCAACACCGTTTTTACATCGCTATATGAAATAAAAGATTCCTGTTTTAAAAAATCAAGATGAGCCAGATCATTCTTTGCCCTGTTTAAAATTTCCCATTGTTCTACAGGGTTTTGGTCATCTAAAGGAAAAACAACAGGCTTGGTAATTACTTCCGCCGTGGATTCTATCAACAATTCGTTATGCGGTTTTATCACAGAGAAAACACCTGTCTGGTTACCAAAATAATCAATGAAGGTTTCCACAGGAGGGTAATGAGATATTTGTATTTCGTGCC
>JALZIY010000099.1 GCA_030860085.1 Bacteroidota bacterium
GGCTAAGGCCATTTATACAACGGAAAATATTGGACATTATGGTTTAGGCTTTGAGCATTACTGTCATTTTACATCTCCCATTCGTCGTTACCCGGATATTTTGGTACACAGGGTGTTACACCAGGTATTGATGAAAAATGTGAAGCCTGATAAAAAGATGGAGCAGAAATGTAAACACTCCAGCGAACGTGAAAGAGCTGCTATGGAAGCCGAACGTGCTGCCAATAAATATAAACAGGTGGAATATATGCAGGAATTTTTAGGCGAGGAGTTTGAAGGTATCATTAGCGGGGTGGCTTCTTTTGGTTTTTGGGTAGAAACCATCGATCATAAATGTGAAGGAATGGTAAGTATTGTTAGTCTTGCAGAATATGATGAATTCCGTTTAATACAGGAAGATTATTGCCTGGTTGGCGCCCGAAGCGGACGTAAATTCAGAATGGGAGATAAGGTCCGCATAAAAGTTGCGTCTGCCAATTTAACCAGGCGTCAGCTTGACTATGAATGGATACTGGCAACTATCAATGACAAGTTAGAAAACACAGCAGCAGAACATCCGAAAATAAAAAAGAAAAAGAAAAAAGGTACGCCGGAGTTTTAAAATATGCACAAGTTTGAAGATCTGTCTGCGCAGTTTATAGAAAAATTCAGCATAGAACATTTTCCTTTACAGCCCGAAACATTGTATGGCCCTAACCGTTATTTTTTACAATTAGGTGGTAAGAAAATTCGGCCAGTTCTATGTTTACTGGGCAATGAATTGTTTGACGAAATTAATGCTGATGCCTGGAATGTTGCAAGTGCTATTGAATTATTTCACAATTTTACACTGATACATGATGATATAATGGACAAAGCTCCATTACGGAGGGGTGTGCAAACCGTGCATGAAAAGTTTGGCGAAAGCACAGCTCTTTTAGCAGGCGATGTAATGCTGGTGACAGCTTACGATTATCTTAATAAAATTTCAGGAAAGTATATTTTTTCAGTCATTAACCTGTTTAATAAAACAGCAAAGCAAGTATGCGGAGGACAGCAACTGGATATGGATTTTGAGAAAAATGAAAAAGTAGACTTTGATGATTATTTGCAAATGATCAATTTAAAAACATCAGTATTATTAGCAGCCAGCTTGAAAATGGGTGCCATTTTAGGCGGAGCCGGGGAAAGAAATCAGAACCTGATCTATGAATTTGGTAGAAAATTAGGATTGGCCTTCCAGGTGCAGGATGATTACCTGGATGCTTTTGGTAATCCCGAAAAATTTGGTAAACAAGTAGGTGGTGATATCCTGGCAAACAAAAAAACATTTTTATTGATACATGCATTGGAAACAATTTCGGAGCAGCAAAAGCAGCACTTGCAAGAACTATTAAATGGTGAGAAAAAAAATAAAGTGCAGGATGTAATACAGGTGTTTAAAGAATGTAAAGTTGATGAATGGGCCAAAGAACTAAAAGACAAATACATAAGCGAAGCTTTTACTCATTTGGAAGACATTGCCGTTTTATCAAAGAGGAAAGAGCCATTAAAACAATTCGCATTTTTTCTCATGCAAAGAGAATCCTAACAGCTTTACTTATTTTTATCTATTTTCAAAAATAAATTAACTGCTGATGGCACACCCACTGTTTAGAAGAAAGCCGATTTCTGAGATAATGCATGATAAGGAAGATGCGGAATCACACAAGCATGGCCTAAGCAGAGTATTAACTGCACGTGATCTTACTTTTTTTGGTATTGCAGCTATTATAGGCGCCGGTAGTTTTAGCAGTCTCGGTGGGGCTGTTTATTCCGGTGGTCCTGGAGTAGTTTTTTTATTTATTATTTGTGGAATAGCATGCGCATTTACTGCTTTCTGTTATGCAGAATTTGCCAGCCGCATTCCTGTTGCTGGTAGTGCGTACACCTATGCTTATGCTTCTTTCGGAGAATTGATCGCATGGATTATTGGCTGGGCCTTGTTAATGGAATATTCTATTGGAAACATTTATGTTGCTTTTTCATGGAGCGATTATTTTACTTCTTTCTTACAAAAGCTAAATGTTTATATACCCGATTATTTAACAACAAGTTACCCGGAAGCAAAAAAAGCAGTGAATGAAGGTAGCGGTAACCAGGAGTTAATAAATGCATGGAATAACGCCCCTCTGTTAGGGAATCTAAAAATGATCTTTGACCTTCCTGCCCTCGTGATAAATGTATTGATCACTGCCCTCGTTTATCGTGGGATAAAAGAATCCAGGAATTTCAGTAATGTAATGGTAGTACTGAAACTGGCGGCTGTAATACTGGTAATTTTGATAGGAGGAGCGCTGATTTTTTCTAACGACCTTACCGCAAACTGGACGCCTGCAACTGATGCAGGGGTAAGATCATTTATGCCCAACGGGTTTGGTGGAGTGATGGCAGCAGTAAGCGGTGTTTTCTTCGCTTACATTGGTTTTGATACAGTGAGTGTATTGGCAGAAGAAAGCAAAAACCCCCAACGAGATCTGCCAAGAGGTATGATTATTTCGCTGGTTATTTGTACAATCATTTATATATTATTATCATTGGTATTATCGGGTGCTGTGCACTATACAAAATTTGAAGGAATTGGCGATCCATTGGCTTTTATTTTTGAGCAACAGAATCTAAATATTGGCTGGATGCAGTTTTTGATAGCTATTGTTGCAGTAATAGCTATGACAAGTGTGCTGCTTGTATTTCAGATGGGACAACCAAGAATCTGGATGAGCATGAGCCGTGATGGTTTGTTGCCGGAGAAGTTTCAAAAAATACATCCTAAATATAAAACTCCATCCTTCTCAACAATTATAACAGGCTTATTAGTTGGTGTACCTATTTTATTTACTGATAAAACTTTTGTGCTGGATTTTACCTCAATCGCAACTTTGTTTGCCTTTGTATTGGTTTGCGGTGGCGTATTACTGATCCCAAGAAAAGAAAAAGTAGCTGGAAAATTCCATCTGCCTTACATTAATGCAAAATTTATTTTCCCGCTTATCATTTTAGGTGCTGCTGTTATTATTTTAATGTTCAGCAACAGGTATTTTTCCGAGTTATTTAATGGCGATTTTTCCGATTACAGTGATGCCGCAAATAGCAACGATTATCTTTTTCAAACGGTTGCCGTTAAAATCTCTACTATCATTTTTTGGATCACTTGTTTCTTACTTTCAATCTATGCTTTCTTAAAAGGCTTTTCACTAATACCTCTTTTAGGACTGACATCCTGCATGTATTTATTAACCGGTATGTCCGGCTCTAACTGGAAATGGTTTTTCATTTGGTTTGCACTTGGGCTGGTTGTTTATTTCATGTATGGCTACCGGAAAAGTAAGCTTGTTGTGGGAGAGTTGAAAGGTTGAGTTGTTGAACAGGTTGACCATTTTATTGATTCTCATTCTCAATTTTCCATTTACTATTCTCATTGATGAATCGCTAACTTTGCCTGCTATGAAATTCCAGGTAGGAGATAGGGTTTTGGTATTACATTCCAATGAAGAAGGTGAGATCATCGAGATATTAAACAATAAAATGGTGCTGGTAGATGTGCGGGGCGTTAAGTTCCCCGCTTACATTGACCAGCTTGACTTCCCTTATTTCAAACGGTTTACAGAAAAAAAACTTTTTCCCCAAAAAAAAGCGAAGCAGCATATTGATGATGTAAAAAAAGAAAAAGAGCCCCCACATAAAATAGTTGATGGTATGTGGCTTTCTTTTCTACCTGTTATAGATATTGATGAATTTGGTGATGATGTAGTGGAAGTATTAAAAGTGCATTTAATAAACCGAACTTATCAATCATATCATTTTATTTATCGCTTACAATTTTTTGGAAAAACAGATTTTGAATTAAAAAATACAGTGGCGCCTTTTGCTGATTTTTATATTCATGATGTTCCTTTTGCTGATATGAGCGACAGCCCCAACTTTACATTTGAATTCTCCCTGCTGCAATCTGAAAAAGGTAAAGCGGAGTTTTATGAGGCATCAGTAAGGCTTAAACCAAAACAATTATTTGCAAAAATTGAAGAGATAAAAAATAAAGGCCAGGCAACTTTTTCCTATCGTTTGTTTGAACACTACCCGGATAAGCTGAAGGAAGAAAAAATGGATTTGGATTTATTAACAGCTAAAGGAATAAAAGTTTATAATGCAAAAGAAGCCCGTAAACATTTGCTCCCGGCCCGCACCGTTATTGACCTTCATATAGAAAAATTAACAGATGATTGGAAGCATTTATCTAATGGAGAAATTATAGGAATTCAGTTAAAAGAATTTGAGAAATGGTATGACATTGCAATGGCTCATTACCAGTCTCAATTAATTATTATTCATGGTGTAGGCAGTGGAAAATTGCGGGATGAAATTCATGATATACTTCGTTTAAAACGGGAAGTAAAGTCTTTTGTGAACCAGTTTCACCCTTCGTTCGGCTATGGGGCAACAGAGATTTATTTTCAGTATTAGTATTTTGGGTTTGCGCAGTCCTGCAACTCTATTGTTCAATCTCAACAATCAGTTCAATTTCAACAGCCATATTATTTGGTAAAGAACACATACCTACTGCTGACCTTGCATGTTTTCCTTTTTCACCAAAAAATTCAACAAGCAGATCCGAAAAGCCATTGATCACTTTGGGATGATCTTTAAAATCAGCTTCACAGTTTACCATGCCCAACACTTTTACAATGCGTTTTACTTTATTAAGATTACCAAGTTCAGCTTTCAGCACAGCTAATTGGTTAATGGCTGTTAAACGGGCGGCCTCTCTGCC
>JALZIY010000108.1 GCA_030860085.1 Bacteroidota bacterium
CGTAAAGGTAATTTGACCAGTAGGGTGTCCTCCAAAACTATCATTCAGATTTCACATTATTTTTTATCATTCGTTCATTTATTTCTTTTACTTCCTGCATCTTACCTGTTATTTCTCCTAATTCAAGCTGTGGAAACTTCTTTTTTAAAAATGCAATTTGCTCTGCATCCTGACAGTTGCCAGGGCAAGCATTCATTACATCTGCTAACTGAAGCGCCAAGCCCTTCCTGAATACTTCATCTAATAATAAAATGTGTGCTTTGTTTAATGCTTCTTCTGCTGCTTTGAATTGGTTTATTATTTGGTTTGGGTCTTTACCATCATTAAGCATTTTTTCTATACCACCTAACTGTCCTTTTACAGTTTTTATTCTTTTGATAACGTCTTCAGTAATGTCTTTTGGAAGCATTAATTTCTGTTTGGGTGAAGATAGGTTTGGGGCTAGGGTGTCCTCCAAATTTATTTTAATATATATTTTTACGGAACGATGTTAATAAGAATACTAATGTTTATAACCAAAAAGTTTTAAGTTTTTACTACTACATTTTCATCCCTGCCATTGGTGATGCTCCTCTCTTAAAAATAAATTCACTGTTGATTAAATATGCACCTCTTGTTACAACTGCTTCACCTTGCGATAGTCCATAGGTAATTTCTATGCGGTCTCCGCTTTCCATCCCTACTGTTACCATTTTATTTTTAAAAGTATTCTTGCCTGTTTGTACCCATACTGTTGCGCCTTTTGCATCTCTTATTACTGCATCAACCGGTAATGATAAAACGTTTCTTTGGCTTCCTTTTAATACTACATAGGCTGACATACCCGGTCTTAGCTGGTTGCCTTGGTTTGGTATCGTAACTCTTATAAGGTTTATTCTTTTATCAGGACTTAATTCAGGGTTTACAAATTCAATTCTGCCATTTATTGATTTACCAATGTCTGGTAACTGAACTGTTACAGTACCATTGTTATTGATTTGCGAAAACTGGCTTGTGTAAATTTGTGCTTCTGCCCAAAGCGTAGATAAATCTGCTAACTGAACTATCAACCCACCTTCGGAAATGTATTCGCCTTCCTGAATATTTAAATCTGTTATGTAGCCACTTTGATTACTAAAAACGGTTGTAGTGAGTTTCGCTTTATCATTCTTTATAAGTAAATTAATCTGTGCTTCACTCATGCCCCATAACATCAGTTTTGTTTTTGCACTTTTGACAACCTGGTCAAAGTCTATTAGTGAATTGTCAAGCAGTTTCCTTCTTTCTAAAGCCAATAAATATTCCTGCTTTGCATTATTCAACTCTTCGCTGTACACTTCTATTAATGGCTCTCCTTTTTTAATGTAATCGCCAATGTTTTTATGATACAGTTTATCTATCCGTCCCATCACTCTTGAACTTACTGACGTCAACTTTTGCTGGTCGTAATTTAACGTAGCGTTTAATACTGTTTCATTGCCGATAACACCTTTGCCTATTGTATCAACAAGGATGTTTCCTAACTGCATTTGCTGTTCGCTTAGTAATAATTCATCTGACTTTGGAGCCTTGCTTTTTTGAACCTGAATTAAAGTCATACCACAAACAGGGCATTTGCCCGGCTTTGGTTCGTTTATTTGAGGATGCATGGAACAGGTATAATAAACGTCTTTATTTGCTGCAACTTTTTTTTCATGCTTGCAGGATGAAAACAATATAACTGATGCTACAGCTAAAAACAAAAGAAGAAGTTTATACGACCAAAAGTTGCCCGATTGTGATTGAATGTATTTTATGTGCATACTTGCTATTTTACTTTTATGAAACTTTCGCTATCTGTTAGGTATTGTGCATTTGCTGCAACAGTATCTGTGGCTGCTAAACCATTTATTATTTGAACCATGCTGTTTTGCCTGATACCCGTCTGAATTTTTTGTGCTACAAAGCCACCACTTGTTTTTACGAATACTACCTCATTTAAGCCTAATGAAAGAACTGCTTCCTGTGGTAACCAATTTGCATCTGCTGAACTTCCAAAAATATTTGCACGAACCTGGCTACCTATAGGAATATGTAAATTGGCATTATCAAAATAAACCCTTGCTGTTAATGTTTTACTGCCTTGCCGGTAAAAGGGTTCAATGAAATTTATCTTAGCCCTGAATGCTTTTTGTGGCATTGCTTCGGGTATAATTTTTACCGCATTGCCTACCTTAACAAGATGCTGATTTTCTGGGAAAATATTTAAAACAACCCAAGCCTTAGCAGGATTGGTTAATGAAAATATTTTTTGCCCTTGTTGTACATACATTCCTTCACGGATAGCTAAGGGTACAGTTGCTGTTGCTGTATTTTGCATTTGGCTTGTTGCATCTATTGTTTCCTGACCAGCTTCATGAACATGCCCCATTGCATTTGAATAAACAGAGACGGTTAACGTTGCTTTTCTTGTTCTTATCAATTGTTGTACTTGCTGGTTGCTCATACCCATTAACAAAAGCCTTTGTTTTGCAGCTTCAATTAACGAAGTATTTGAAGCATCGCTCTTTAAAAGAAACAAAAGGTTCTGTTGTGCGGTAGCTATTTCAGGACTGTATATGTCCATTATTTTATCTCCAGGCATTATCATCTGGTAGCGGTAGCGAACATAAAGCCTTTCAATTCTTCCTGCTACTCTTGATGATATGGAAGCTACCTGGCGGGTATCATTTTGTATGTTGCCCAGTGCTTCAATGGATATTTCTTCTCTACTCTTTTTTATTGTTGTTACCGGAACTGTTGTTATTACAAACTCGTTGGTAGGTTTCAATAAATCTTCTAATTGTATGTCGGTAATTTTTTGTGCATTTTCCTCTTTCTTAATTAAGTCCATACCACAGATCGGACATTTACCGGGTTTGTCTCTAATAATTTGAGGGTGCATTGAACAAGTGTACAACTGCTTGCCTTCTGAAACTTCATGTGTATGTGTTTCACTTTTTTTATTCTTGCATGACGTGCCTATAACAATGAGTGTTATAGCAATGAGGCAGAGCCACAGGTATTTTCTATGCTTTGATAGTAACATCATAATTCATTCTTATTTAACCTCCAATATTCTTTCTAATTCAACCTGCATCGTTAGCAACTGCTGCAATTGGTTTAAGTATTCAACTTGTGTTTTGTTCAATGTATCCCATGCATCAAACAGGGTGAATAACTGCTCTGTGTTTTGCTGATAACCCAATTGCATTACCTGATAATTTTTACGCAAAGCAGGTATTATGTTTTCTTCAAATAGTTTAACCTGTCTTTTCTTTGCTTCAACATCTGCACTCATACCAGTAGCCATGCCTGTAGCTTCATTTAAGAGTATTTGTTTTTTCTGGAACAATGCTTCAGATTTCCATCTTAAACTTTCTACATTGGCTTTTGATGCTCTTTTGGCTTTGCCAAGAGGTATTTTTGCCATGCCCATTAAAGTATATTGCATAGGAAAGCCACCGAAACCAAACATGTGGTCGTATCTAATTCCAAACTCTGGTTTTACTTTAGTTCTTTCTGCATTCTGCTGCAAGTAGGTTAATTGTATATCCTTGTCTATTGCTCTTATATCGCTCCTGTTGTTTAAGGTTGTTGTATCAAATGATATTGAATTAAAATCTTTGATTGTGTAGGTTGTATCTATATCAAAGGGTTCAAACTTATTCCTGTTCATTAACGTATTTAAACGGATACGGTTTTGAGCCATCTCATTTTCTAACTCCACCTTCCTATTTAAAATATTTCCTAATTCAGCCTTTGCTTTGTAATAAGCACTTAATCTATCAAGACCGTTTTTGTATCTTATTTCCGCATCTTTAATCATGAAGTTTAACAGCTTTTCATTTTCATTCAGAGCACTCATTTTCTTTTTAAGTATTATCCACTGGTGGTAGTTCTTTTTTGCTTCAGCATACAACTGGTTAAGCTCAAACTTCTGTCTTTCTTTTTCTGATGCTGACATGCCTTCCATGTAAGCTGCTTCTGCATTCTGCTTCTTTTTGTTGGGGAACATTTGTTGAACTGACAGCATATATTGCCCCATGCCTGTTGCCCCATTATCTCCTTTCTGCCATAGCCTGGGATTGTATGGTGTCATCCATAAGCCTGTTCCAAAGTCTGTAGGCATCCAGCTTCTTGCACCCTTTGCAGCTTCATCCAATGAACGTATCTGTGCAGCATACATTTTCGCTGTTGGGTTAGCACTATCAATTGTTTGAAGGATTTCATTTAAGCCGGTAACTTTTTGTGCATGAACCATGCTACCGGTTATCAGCATTAGAAATGTTATTATTGATTTTATTTTCATGATTAATGTTTTGCGTCAAGCACATCTATTTTTCCGAATTTTCTTAGCTCATATTCTTTTGTCATTAGGAAGATTAATGGTGTAACCAATAATATATGTGTTGCAGAAGTTAATACACCACCTACCATTGGCAGCACTATTGGCTTCATTACATCACTGCCTACTCCTGAACTCCATAGAATTGGTATCAATGCAAATAATGAAACGGAAACTGTCATTATCTTAGGTCTTAATCTTTTGGCTGCACCTGCTATAACATACTCTCTTATATCTTCTTTGGTAATAGTCTCTCTTGAATTGCCTTTTAAAGCAACTAATTTTTGCATCGCATCATTTAAGTAAATGACCATAACAATACCTGTTTCTACCGCCAAACCAAACAATGCAATAAAACCTACAGCAACGGCAACCGAAAGATTGACGCCCCAGAAGTAAATCATAAATGCACCGCCAATGAGGGCAAAAGGAATTGAAATAAGGCTAAAGAATGCTTCTCTAACTGAATGAAATGCGAAGTAC
>JALZIY010000151.1 GCA_030860085.1 Bacteroidota bacterium
CTACTGGTGTTTATGGTAGTGCATGTTTTTATGCTGCAACAGGCTTTAAAACAAAATAATTATTTGATTACTCCCACTGCTGCATGGATTCGTTTAGGATTGCAGTTCGTATTAATAGCATGGGCCTTATGGTATACCCGCCCTGAATATTACTCCTGAATTTGGTCATTGGTTTAGAATTTTTCATGCAACGAAACAGTTAGCATCAGCCATCTATTGTATAACTTTATCAGAAAAACAAATCAATATAAATTTTACAAAATGAAAAAATATTTTCTCCTATTTATACTATTCTTTGCGTTAAAAAATGACGTGTTTACGCAATCTTATCTTGGCAGTATATCCTATAACAAAAAAGATCAACCAGCCTTGGTTTTACAACTCCCTTATAAAGAAGCTATTGCTGAAGATTTTATATTGGATAATTTAAAAAAAACAGGCTATGATGTAGAAACCAAGGGTAAATTATTTTGGAAGAAAAACAAACTGGATGGCTTTTATATTTTCAAAGGTGTAATGTTACCCGGAGCCAATACCCCATTAGACCTGTATTTTAAGGTAGATGCGCAAAGCAAAAAATCAAAAAATGCATCAACTGTATATCTTCTTTCCAGCCGGGGAGGTGATAATTTTATTTCATCAAGTGATTCATTTGCTTACGAGGCGTCCAAAAAATTCCTGAACAATTTTGTTTCTGAATCGGCTTCCTATAAACTTAACCTTGATGTTGATGCTCAGGAAAAAACGGTAAAAGAGGCAGAAAATCAACTGAACAAGTTGGTGGAAGATGGAAAGGATATGCAAAAAAAGATTGAAGAATTGCAAAGAGATATAAAGAAGAATAAAGATGATCAGGCAAATCAACAGCAAACCATTGAAGCAGAGAGAAAAAAACTGGCAGACCTCAAAGCCAAAGCACTATTAATGTAATTGATTGTTTGTGTTACCTGTTATACTTATGCTAACTAAAATTAAAAGACAAGATAGCATTAATAAATACCCAAAGCTTCCTTTGCGAGAGTACAATTCTAAGGAAGAGCAATATGATTCTTTTTATCCAAGTACTTTCACTGGTTATGTTTTGACACTTCCGTCGAAATCATTTAAAGGACATATTAAGTTACTAGGGAAAGAGATAACAAATTTGACAACACTTCTGGGTTTTGACAAGTTAATATTCCTTGGCGACTTAAATACTCCTTGGTTATATCGAGACCATAATTTTAAACAAGCTAAAGAAGGGTTGCAATATTTGGAAAGAAATAAAGTAGGAAAGAAATTCAATGGTGCATTGCAGGTTGACAGTTTAGAATTAGCAACTTTTATAAAACATCTTGCTTGGCTAATACGTACTAATGTTGTTCTTCCATATGTTCATTTTATTGACCCTGAACAAAATATTATTGGAACTATTTGTCAATACGGGAATCTACACATTTATTCAGTAAACAAAAAAGCAGGCAAACATCTAAAAGAATTAATTTCAAAAAGTAAATTTGAATATTAACAGATAGCAATTGCTATAAGTTTTCAAAAAACAGTTCTCTAAAAGGCAGACAGATTGCAGTTTGACAAAGAAGCACAAGCAAGTAACATTCAGTTTGCAAAAATGACGGCTTACCGGATCGTGTCTTTCATCATCCGGTTGGCTAATTAGCTACATATCCGGGTGACGAATTACTAACATCAAAAAAATATATCTTGAGCCTTTTGCAATCGCTTCTTCTATAATTTTGCGGCAATCTTACTAAACATGAGTATTAGGATATTTGTAACCGGCGGTACTTTCGACAAGGAATATAATGAAATAACAGGCCAGCTATATTTTAAGGATTCGCATTTACAGGAAATGCTGGAGTTGGGCCGTTGCCGGGTTCCTGTGGATATCCGCACGCTGATGATGGTTGATAGCTTAGAAATTACAGACCTTGATCGCAACTTAATTGCAGAACATTGTAACAAAGCTGAAGAAGATAAAATTATTATTACGCATGGTACAGATACTATGGCAGATACGGCAAGCTTATTAGCGCAAAAAGTTACTGGTAAAACCATTGTAATTACGGGAGCCATGAT
>JALZIY010000164.1 GCA_030860085.1 Bacteroidota bacterium
AGTATAGCCTGGCTATACGGTCCAATTGGCGAAGGGGCATTAGCGGTATTTATGATTTGTTTTTCCATACACGAATTACACGAATTTGAACGAATTATGCGTAACTATTTTAAACAACTTTCTTAACTCAATTTGTTCAATTCATTTTATTTCATGTAATTCGTGGGTATGCAGATTATTGTTTTAGCAGATGCCTTGCAGCGGGAAGCATTATCAAACGGTATTTTTAGTGCAGATGTAGTTTGGGTTGCAAATGAAGAAGAATTTTTGCAATACAAAAATGCAAATGCATTTATTGACCTTGAGTTTATTAATACACCTGGTCGTATAGCTTTCTTAGCGCAGCTTCTACCCAAGCCCGTTATCATTAATAGTATAATTGATACATTGGCGGAAACCAACCTTTCATTTGCCCGCATTAATGCGTGGAATAGTTTTTTAAATTCAGAATTGATTGAAGCCAGTGCAAATAATGATGAACTGAAAAAAACCGTTCAGGATATTTTTGGCCTATTTAATAAAAAGTTAGAATGGTTGCCCGATGTGCCGGGTTTCGTCACACCACGGGTAATCAGCATGATCATTAACGAAGCTTACTTTGCTTTGTCGGAAAATGTATCAACGATTGAGGAAGTCGATACCGCAATGAAGTTAGGAACGGCATATCCATACGGTCCATTTGAGTGGGGTAATAAAATTGGTTTGCAGAATATTGTTACGTTGTTAAAAAAACTCAGTAAAAAGCAACCACGATATATTCCCTGCGAGTTATTAGTGCAGGAAACCGACAAGGCTATTTGACCTCGTATAACTCATTCCACCGGCTGGTATAGCGTGGTGAATGAAATTGTCTTCGCATTTTCCAGTCGCGTTTAGTACCAGAGGATGCAAATTTTACTACATCATCACGCATACTAAAATTAATATTATCCATTTGTTCCATTAAAAACCGGCCAATGTTTTTATTTTCTTCAAAAATATTAGCCTGGATGGAACTGTCAGGTACTAACGAGCTTAATATTACCCCCGCTTTTTTATACCATTTGCCCTCTTGAAAAATACGTTCTGCCATTGCCACTGCAGGTTTTATTAGTTCCTGAGTTAAAGAGGTTGGATATTTTAAAATAGTATAGGTGCTGATAGTTGGGCCATGCCTGAAATGTGGTGTGGTCATCTGTTCCTTAGGTACTACAAAAACCGAGATCATTCCGGCAGCGCTATGTTGCCTGCGAAGTTTTTCAGCCGCACGGGTGGTATAGGTAGCTAATGCTTCTTTTACATCGCTTATGTTATTCACCGGATCGCCAAACATTCGCGTAGTGGCAATCATTTTCTTATTAATTAATTCTTTGTCTAGCATAATGGATTCTTCTCCCTTCAATTCTTTTATTAATCGTACGCCTGCCACACCGCCTAAATATTTTCGTGCCCAATCTTCCGGTAATTTGCTCAGGTCCCACGCTGTATAAACACCAATATTATTTAGTTTCACAGCCGATCTTCCACCCACACCCCACAAATCTTTTACAGGTTTTCTTTGCAATGCTTTCATTATTTTTTCTGCAGAATCCAATATAGCTACACAACCTGTAATTTTTTTATGATCCTTGGCAATATGATTAGCCAGCTTCGCCAGGGTTTTAGTAGGTGCTACACCGATAGATACTTCCATACCGGTCCATTTTTCTATAGTCTCTCTTATTTCTTCTGCCAGTTTTCGCCATTGATCTTGAGGCACATGCTTAAAACTAACAAAGGCCTCATCAACTGAGTATACTTCCACGTTTTCCTTTCCGGCTACCAGGCGTAATATATCCATCACCCGCCGGCTCATATCACCATACAAATTATAGTTAGATGAAAATACAGCTACATCATTTTTTTCAATTAATGACTTTGCTTTAAAGTAAGGCCCTGCCATACCAACGCCTAATTTTTTTGCTTCATCACTCCGGGAAATGATACAGCCATCGTTATTGCTTAGGACCACTACTGGTTTTCTTTTCAGTTGCGGCTCAAAAACCCTTTCACAAGCGCAATAAAAACTATTACAATCTACAATGGCGTACATGGTTATTCGTTAATTAAATTAATAACCAATTTGATCATCAATTCTTTATTAGCAGGATCGCTTTGAGCTACTAAAAGTGCTAAGGCCACCAATGCATTATCATTGATCTTTAGTTCTCCTTCTTTACGTAACAGGTGTTTGTTTAGATGCAAAAACCAGACAAATAAGAAAGCACCAATGCGTTTATTACCATCTGTAAATGGGTGATTTTTGATAACGAAATAAAGAAGATGGGCTGCCTGCTCTTCTATACTTGGATAGAGATATTCGCCACCAAAAGTTTGTATTACACTCTTCAGAATTCCGCTGAAAGCTTCTTCTCTTTGCCGCCCGAAAAGATCAGAAGCTTCGCCTTCTGCTATTAATTTTTTCTTTAGTTGTTCTATAGCCGCTATCGCTTCATTATAGTTTATTGTATGCGTAAGCGCTTTGTCAGATGGTTCATTTTCTAATGAGTTGCTATCAAACTGATTTAGTAAAACAAATGACCTGGTATATTTAGAAATAATTTCCAGTAAGCCCTGCGCTTCATTACCGGAAAGGTTCTTAGTACCTAAAGTAGTTTTTAAAAACTCTACGGTTTGATGGAGTTCTTTAAATTTTTCCTGCTGCTCCTGTAAACGTTTTTCATTAATGGTATAACCTTTTACCAGGTGATCTTTTAGGGTGTTAGTGGCCCAGATGCGAAATTGAGTACCTCGTTTAGAGTTTACACGGTAGCCTACAGATATAATTAGATCAAGATTGTAAAATTCTATTTGTCTAGCTACTTGCCGTTTGCCTTCTAATCGAACTATTCGGAAATTCCGAATAGTTGGTTTCTTGCTTAATTCTTTTTCTCTGTAAATATTTTGGATATGTTCATTGATTGTCGAAACTTCTTTCTGAAAAAGGTCAGATAATTCTTTTTGAGATAACCAAACAGAATCATCTTGCAATCTAACTTCTAACCGGTTTTGACGATCTTCCGTTTGATAGATTAGTATTTCTCCTTTGCCTTCCATAAAACCAATTTACACATATTGAGTTAGATAATTATTCGGTGCTGCTAAAGTTCAATAACCGTTAACCTTTTACCCAAACAGACTACCCTGCTTTGTTGCCACCGGCAAATTCATAAATTCAAATCGTTTTACGATCTGGTATTTCATTTCATCAACCGGTCTTTTTAACAGCAACATGCTGTCGGCAATAAATCTTCCTGTAAAATGCCGGTGGCTATATTCCAGCCAGGCTTTTTCATATTGCCATGGAATTAATTTGCGGGCAACAGTTAAGTGCGACTCTTCAATAAAATGTGGTTTAATATCTTTATGTTTCATCAAGGCCTGGGCCGTTTTCACTTCTTTTACCAGTGCCTGCACGGGAACTTTTGTAGTTACATTTATATAAATAGTATGCGTAGGAAAGCTTCCAAAATTTGATAGCTCTATTTTGAAGGGTGTCATACCCATTCCAATTATATTCAGCCGGTTTACCAGTCGTTCTTCCATCATCTGGTATTGCTGAAATTTTACCAATGTAATGTGAGGTCTGCCCCAAATAGCGTTGGGTGCTTTGTACTTATCTGCAAACTCCTTTTTTACCTCTTTTATTTTATTGTATAATTCATCGTGCGGATTTAACACCAGTAAATATTCATATTCTCTATACCCCGGGAGACTGGTTAAATTATTTTTCATTTTTAAAGTATTAGACGTGTTATTAGTAAG
Organism: Bacteroidota bacterium; assembly: GCA_030860085.1. Lineage (GTDB taxonomy): Bacteria > Bacteroidota > Bacteroidia > Chitinophagales > Chitinophagaceae > Flavisolibacter. The sequence continues at coordinate 3,784 of JALZIY010000164.1, forward strand.
ATATTTAGCATAAATTTACTAAAAATATTAGTAATTCAAAAAACTTTATTATATGGAACCAATAAATGTGAATGAACTCAGTTACAATGGGTCAAAAGGATTTACCCAATGGCAGGTGCCCACAGCCAATGCCAGCGGTTTTGGTGCTGCGGCAGATGATTATGCAGAAAGAGGCATTGACCTGAATGAGCAGTTAATACGAAACAAACCGGCAACTTTTTTTATGCGGGTAAATAGCGATGCCATGGTGGGTGCAGGTATTTATACAGGCGATGTGTTAATTGTAGATCGTTCCCTAACCAAGGTGAACGGAAAAATAGTGGTTGCTGTTTTAGATGGAGAAATGCTGGTACGCAGGTTAAGAAAGACAATAAATAAAATACAGCTTATTCCGGAAACAGATAAACTATCACCCATTGATGTGGATAGTAGCAGCAGTGATTTTTCTGTATGGGGCGTAGTAACCTATGTTATTCATAGTGTGTAAAAATTTTTTATGTCAATTAAAAATTAGCGACATGGAAGAAAATATAGATCAACAAACGATCGATCAATATAAAAAAGGAAGAGGCGCCCAATTCAATACTAAAAATAAGTTCATTAAAAATGAAGTTACGCGGGAGCATATTGAAGCAATAGACGATTGGGAAGAGCCCAATATACAAACACAGTATATTGATATTTTCCCAAAAACAATTGTCAATAAAGTAGAAAGCCCCGACCTAAGCCTCATGTATAGCATGAACCCTTACCAGGGCTGTGAGCATGGCTGTATTTATTGTTATGCACGTAATTCATTTGAGTACTGGGGTTATAGTGCCGGTCTCGATTTTGAAACAAAAATTTTAGTAAAACAAAATGCACCGGAATTGCTGCGCAAGTTTTTAATGAATCCAAAATGGGAACCAGTGCCTCTTATGCTTAGCGGTAATACAGATTGTTATCAACCTGCAGAACAAAAATTCAGACTGACGAGAAAGATGCTGGAAGTATGTAATGAATTTAATCAGCCGGTGGGCATTCTTACAAAAAATGCCTGGATCATAAAAGATAAGGATGTACTACAGGAAATGGCAAAGAAAAAAATTATTACTGCCATGGTTTCCATTACATCGTTTGATGATAAGCTGCGAAGAGTGATGGAACCACGTACCACTACAGCAAAGCAACGCTTAAAAGTGATAGAAGAATTAAGCAACGCAGGTGTACGCATGGGTATAATGATGGGACCAATGATCCCAGGCCTGAATGAACACGAGATGCAAAGCATTATGAAAGCAGCGAAGGATGCAGGGGCCACATTTACTGCTTATACTTTCATCAGGTTAAATGGCGCCATCAAATTTTTATTTCATGACTGGTTGTATAAAAATTTTCCTGATCGTGCGGATAAAGTCTGGCACCTGATTGAAGCCGGGCATGATGGAAAAGTAAATGACAGCCGCTGGGGTGTACGTATGCGAGGTGAGGGAAACATGGCGCAAATGGTAGCACAGCAATATAAAAAGTATGGAAAACTATATGGAATGAATAATGACCGGTGGGAACTGGATGGAAGTAATTTCAGAAGACCAGGTGGGCAGGAGAGTTTGTTTTGATAGGATGTATTTTAATTTGCAATAATCAAATTACAACATGAATCAATTTGGAGGCGATTGGACAAAAACAAAGATTGAAATATTAGTTGAATA
>JALZIY010000189.1 GCA_030860085.1 Bacteroidota bacterium
AAACAAGGTTGTGAAAATTTGTTTCGCCCTGGCTATTTTTCTTTTTGAAGTATTCTGATGATTCAATCCCCAGAATTCTTTGTCCCCATGAAATTTCTTCTCCTGCGCCAAAAAAAAACACTAATCCCAATAAAATTGAAGTGAGGAGGAATAACCAGTTTTTGTGTCTATGTAACTTTATAGCACGGGTAAAGCATGTAAAAGCAGCTAGCAGTAATCCTATTACAGTAACCCATTCAACCGATGCATCTTCGGCTACGTATTCTTCAAAAAGAGGAACATTCGTAAACACTAAAACAAAGCCTAAAAGAAACAGGATGAAAATAAATACAAGAACTGCGGCTTCTGTTTTTGAAATATTATTCGATAACATGGTTGGTGTATTAGGAAATTGCTTGTGTATTCAAATGTATGAAGTCCTCTTGTTAACCCTTCGGCAAGCTCAGGGTGACAAAAACTCTGTATGCATAAAAATTATTGTCAGGCTGAGCTTGCCGAAGCCTATCATATACATTTATTATGTGCAACGGGGATTTACATCGGTGACAAACATGCACATTTTTTGCAAAAGAGCTAAAAATATTATTTGGCTAACTTAGCCGCCTTCAAAAATTAAACGAATGAAACTGGTTTCTTATGTAAAAGACGGGCATGATCAATTAGCGGTGCTGGTAAAAAATTATGTGTACGAAATGGAATTGTTGCACCCTGATTTGCCCAACAGCATGAGCTTGTTTTTAAATTATTGGGATGATTTTTTTCCCTCTGCACAGGAAGGGGTAAGAATGATAGAAGAAGGGAAGATTGCAGAAAATAAGGGTATTTCGGTGGATATTGTTGACCTGATGGCACCCATTCCTTATCCCGCTTCCTGCCGTGATGGGTATGCGTTCCGGCAGCACGTGGCTGCTGCCCGGAGAAACCGTAAGGCAGATATGATCGCTGAATTTGATCAGTTCCCGATTTTCTATTTTACTAATCACCACAGCGTATCAGGGCCCGGCGAGGTGGTATGCATGCCCGATCATTTTGAAAAACTGGATTTTGAATTGGAAGCAGCTATCGTGGTTTGCAAAGCTGGTAGAAATATAAAAGCAGAAGACGCAGACGAATATATTGGCGGACTGATGATCATGAATGACCTGAGTGCACGGCGCTTGCAGATGGAAGAAATGTTATTAAATCTTGGCCCTGCAAAAGGGAAAGATTTTGCTACAACCATTGGCCCCTGGCTGGTAACATTAGATGAACTGGAAGAATTTGAAGTTGCTCCAAAAGAAAATCATGTGGGTAAGTCATGGAATTTAAATATGCGGTGTAAAGTAAACGGCGTGGAAGTAAGTGCAGGCAATTTGAGTGACATGGATTGGACCTTTGCAGAAATAATAGAAAGGGCTTCTTATGGCGTAGACCTTTATCCCGGCGATGTAATAGGTAGTGGAACTGTAGGCACCGGATGCTTTTTAGAATTAAATGGTACAGGAAAATTCAATGATCCAAATTATGTTGAACAGTGGTTAAAAGATGGTGATGTGGTGGAAATGGAAATTGATGCATTAGGAACACTAACCAACACAATTGTAATGGAAGAAACGGATTGGAGTATTTTGAAAAGGAAGAAAATCTGAACCAGGATTTCGGAGATTAAAAGGATTTTAAGGAAATTAGAAAGAGACTTCACAGTAAAGTCTCCTTCTAATCCAGCAAATCATAGTTCTATTATATCACCACCTTATTAGATTTCTTCACAGGTGCAGCCCCTTTGTTTGTAACTTTTCCAAGCATATTTTCATTTACTTTCAGTTCTTTCTCTGCGTTTACTTCTGCATTGCCCACGCCGGAATTATCTATATCCAGTGACTGTACAAGAAAATCTCCCGCACGCAAATTACCTACTCCTGAATTTTTGAAAACGGCTGTTTGCGCCTTGCCTTGCAGTTTTACATTTCCCACACTTGAGTTTTTCAGCTCTAATTTATTGGCTGTAAAATTTAAATCTACATTACCCACACTTTGAGTTTTTAAATTAAGATCTGAAAACGATAATTGGTTTTCGGTAGAAACATTACCAACGGTGCTTAAATCAATAGATTTTAGCTGTCGGAAAGTAACATAGACTTTTACTTTCATTCTTCCCTTGATGTTCAGGTTTTTTTTCATTTCTATATTCAATTGGGAGCCCTCATTCTTCACCGTGAAAAGCTCCTGCAGGTTTTCATCTGCTTCTATTTTCACCGACTCTTTATCTCCCTGCACTAATTTTAATTCATAAACACCGCTTGCTTTTAGTGCATCAAATGATTGCACAGTTATATCACGGGTCACTATTTTTCCATTTCCTTCAATGGTTTCATTTTTATTATCCTGTGCTGATGCGGTATTTAATAAAGCTGTCATGGCCAGGACAGATAACATCTTTTTCATTCTAAATGATTTTAAAGTTTTGTATTTTGACGAAAGTTATCGTACAACGAAGCTAAGTCTCTGAATGTTACATTATTTTAAAAAATAAATATCAGTGGCAAGATGGCTATTTGAAAGGTTACAAGGGAAGCATTTATAATTGTCCTTTTTGCCCTATTCCTAAAGTGAAATTTTTCCTTAAAACTGGTGCTCTCTGCCTGAGGCGGAATGGGGGCTTTTGATCCGTTTTCATGACATTTGCTATTTTCCATTATGATATTGAACCTAAGTAACCTGAAGCCCGCAGAAAAGCAATACTACCTTTTGCACATAATTGCTCCCCGTCCCATTTGCTTTGCTTCCACAATTGATGCAGCAGGCAATGTAAACCTGAGCCCGTTCAGTTTTTTTAACCTGTTCTCGTCCAACCCACCGATTGCTATTTTTTCACCGGCACGCCGGGTAAGAGATAATACAACCAAGCACACTCTGCAAAATGTGTTGGAGGTTCCTGAAGTAGTAATAAATATTGTTACATACGATATGGTACAACAAACTTCACTTGCAAGCTGTGAATTTCCGAAAGGGGTGAATGAATTTGAAAAAGCCGGATTTAATATGGAGAAAGCCTTACATGTCAGGCCGCCCATGATAAAAGAAAGCAACGCCAAACTGGAATGTAAAGTTTTAGAAATAAAATCACTTGGCGAAAATGGCGGTGCAGGACAGTTAGTGATCTGCGAAGTGATATGCATCCATATCAACGACGAAATATTGACGGAAGATAAAAAAATGGATCAAACTAAAATAGAACATGTTGCAAGGTTGGGTGGCGACTGGTATTGCAAAGTATCTGCAGAAAATTTATTCAAGGTTACAAAACCAAATACACAATTAGGTATTGGCATTGATGCTTTGCCGCAAACTATTCGTGGCAGTAAAATTCTTTCCGGCAATCATTTGGGGCAATTAGCCAATGTGCAGGAAATACCGGTAATACAGCCTTCTTTTGATGATGAACACTTAAAAAACATTGTGCAATATTTTTCTATCAATCCTGCTGACATGGAAAGAGAAATACACGTCTATGCTGCCAAATTACTGGATGATGGAAAAGTAGAAGAGGCATGGCAGGTGCTGCTAGCAACAGAAAATATTTGATAACTTTAAACATGGGTTTTCCTAATAAAATACTACCTCACTATACTTATGAAGATTATTGCCGGTGGGAAGGACAATGGGAATTGATTGATGGTATTCCTTACGCAATGAGCCCGATGCCACGACCGGAATATCAAACTATATCCGGTAATTTGCATGCTGAATTAAGATCCGCACTTAAAAAAGCCAATTGTTCGTGTAAAGTTTATCAACCTATAGATTATAAAATAGCAGAAGATACTATTCTTAATCCTGACCTGTTAATTGTTTGTAAACCAATTACAAAACCATTCCTTGATTTTGCTCCTGAGTTAGTTGTTGAAATTTTATCACCAGCCACTGCATTAAAAGACCGGCACACAAAATTTGAAATTTATCAACAGCAGCAAATACTTTATTATATTTTGGTTGATGTTGACACAAAAAAAATAGAAGTCTGGCAGTTGAACGAAGCTGGAAAATACAGCGAAGTTTCAATAGACGAAAAAAAGCAGGAGCTATTTAGTTTTGATGACTGTTCGTTTTCAATAGCATTTGAAAACATCTGGAGCTAATTACATCCAAGCCGCATTCTGATGCTCTACCTGGTAGGCACTGTAGTTTACAATTTGCCGGGCTGCTTCCAATGAAATATAAGGGATGTTAATACTTCCTCCTGCAGTATATAAAACCAATGTAGCAAGATTTTTTCTTTGCTGGTAGAGTGATTGTTTTAATACAACAGATTGCAGTTTGAACCATTTTAATAAAATTCGTTCAGTACCATACGCCGACTTATCGATGTAAACTACGTCCCTATCAGCATATAACTTAAATCTCCTTTGCAATAAAAATGACTTAGCACCAATTAATAACGGCAAGACAAGAAAAAATAAGGAACGATATTCCCAGAAGGGCCAGGTAACACCAATGAATATAAGAGCAGGTAAAAAGCCAATCAACCATAAGCGTCTCCAAAAATAAGATGGATGAATTCGAATAAATGGCAGGGCCTCTGTTTGCGGGACAGCATGGTAGTGATCAACTAAAGTATAAATGTAACCATAGCGGGTAACAGGCACTTCAACTCTCATTTTATTTTTTATGTCATCAGCGCCGGCAATTTTATATTCCAATATCCACAAACCTAATTGCTTCCTTATCCAGTTGGCACGCCACGAAATAAATTGAATCTTTTGGAAAGAAACCAACCTTTCTTTCACATTGGTTAAGCCTGCTTTTATATAAAAACCTGATGGAATGCGGTTTACACTCAAGCCATAAAATTTAAGGCAGATGCGGATAGTGGAGATAAATACAGTGATGATAAGAATTGTACCAATCAAAAAGGCGGCGAGCAAAAATGAACTTCGGGGTACAAGGCCTGTTGCCTGTGCTACAAAGCTTTCATTAATACGCCGTAAATTATCATAAATGCCAAAACCAAAAGAGAGCATGATAAAAAATGCTTCCACGTGGTTTGCTGACAAGCTCAATTTCAATAAGTCTTTCCCCGATAAAGAAAGGATAGGAATAGAAAAAGAAGGTTGCTTAATAACATTCTCCTCTCCTTTATACTCTTTAGCATCCAGTTGTGCCTGCAGTGCTTTTGCCATTGGCCTGCGTAGTGCATCAATTGTTACTTCTGTATTACTGGAACCGGCCGTATCAACAGAAAGTTTTACAATCCCCAGGGCATTGTGTAAAAAAGATTCTTCTATATGTACGGTTTGAATTTTTTGCAGCGGCACAACAATGACTTCTTTTTTTAACCAGCCTTTTTTAATGATCAGTTCCTCATTAAGAATATAAAAACGAAAGAAAAAAAACTTTATCAGGCTACCTACAATTGTCAAACCAGCAAACACCGCGGCTATCAACTCAACTTTATCAAACCTGTCTGTTTTGCTATTAAAAAGCATCAATAGAACAAAAGGCCAGATTCTTTTTAATACTTCCCAGATGGTTTTTATAAAAACAATTACAAGTCCTGCTAAGGGCTGCCGCTGGGGTTTTTGCCAATTAAAGTTCTGTTTCAATTGCTCCATTGATCTGGCTTAAAATGTATTGTCGCAACCTGTCCGCTTCATCCTGCATCAATCCCGGAATGCGCATGTCGGCGCCAGTTGATCCTGCTGTATATAGAGTTAGAGAGGCCAGTCCCCATCTTCGTTCCAATGGCCCCGATTGAATGCTACAGTTCTGAATGCGGTTAAAAGGGCAGATCTTAATGCTGCGGATCAACCAGCCCTTTTGATAAATAACATCGTGATCTCGTACGGCAAAGGCCATGAAGGGAAATGATTTTTGCAGGAGAAAATAATAGGGAATTATAATAAGAAGAGTCGTTAACAAAAGTATGAACGCCCAAATAGTATAACGTATTTCAGGAATAAAAAATATCAGCACAGCCGCTACAGTACATAAAAAAATGGACGTGATCAACCATTCTATGCGCAGCAATTTTAAATACGATGAATGAACGGGATTTAATTGTACTTCTTCTGCAAGTGGTAAAGATCTTAAGTCTAGTTCAGTATTAATAAAGGGCATGAATAAAATTACTCCTTATTGCAAAAGAAAAGATTATAACATATTCGCCCCTATCTCCTAAAAAAGGGTAACTAATTCTTTAAGCACGTGCTTCCCTTCAGGGGATGGGGGCATAACCCCTTGCGGCATACCCAAATACTTTCTTCAAAATTTCTGTAGTGCGGGCAACCGGGTTTTCCCGAATGTTTGCTTCCTCTTTTGCAATCTGGTCAAATAAAGCTGTTACGGCCTTATCAACCACATACGAAGGCAGATCAGGATTTAATTTATTAAGCGTGGTCGGGAAATTATTATAGGTAGTTACCACATCAGTATAATATTTTGTGGCACTGAACTTATCTAAGGAATTTTTTATGATGGGAGAAAAAGCGGTAACTAATTTCTCAGTTGTTCTCTGCCTAAAGTATTGTGTGGCCCCATCTTTTGGCCCCCTGATAATATTGATGGCATCAGTGATAGTGATTTCCCGAATAGCATCTAAAAAAATGGGACGTGCAGACCCCACTGCATCTTCTGCAGCACGGTTTATTTGTAAAATAGCTTTATCTACCAAACCACTCATTCCCAATTGACGTAATGTATTTTCAATCCGCTGTGCTTCCGGCGGTAAAAAAAGTTTGTATGTTTCACTACCAAAAAAACCATCCTGCTGATTGAGTAAACTGATTCCTTTTCCTACTCCCTGGTCAAGCGCCTGGCGCATGCCTGTAGCAGCTTCGTTTTCAGTAATAGTACCAATACCATATCCCGGTAAATTAGAAAGCGTTTCGCAGGAAACTAACGTGTAGCTTAAAAAAAGTGCAATAATGTAGCGTTTCATCATAAAAAATGGATTTACCCTATGGTTCAAAATGCCTGCCAGTTTTTGAAGAAAGAGTTGACAGTTGATAGATGGCAGTTACAGAGGGTCGCTGGTGAAAAGTTAGTCGTCTCTGACTTTGATTTCGTACTTCTCACTTCTGACTTCGTACTTTATACTTGACCGCTATCTTTGCGCAATGGAGCAGATCTTGCAACAAATTGAAACATACACCAAAGAAATAGAGAGCTATTCTATCTCTGGTACGCAACATCTTGAAGAATACCGCATTCGTTTTTTAGGAACAAAAGGAATTGTAAAAAACCTTTTTGGTGAAATGCGCAATGTAACTACCGAGAACAAAAAAGAATTTGGTTTAGTGCTCAATCAATTCAAGCAGCTTGCAGAGGCCAGGTATGAGGATTTAAAACAATCAATTCCAGGCAACCAATCCTTAACTGCTGACGATACTGATCTTTCTTTCCCTGGTAATCCTGTTGAATTTGGCTCAAGGCATCCTATCAGTTTAGTTCGCAACCGCATTATTAATATTTTTCAGCGACTCGGATTTTCCGTAGCAGATGGTCCTGAAATTGAGGATGACTGGCATAATTTCACTGCATTAAATCTTCCCGAAAACCATCCTGCCCGTGATATGCAGGATACATTTTATATTAACCATCCTACCGCTGGCCGAGCCGATTGGCTTTTAAGAACCCACACCAGTAATGTACAGATACGCGAAATGCAAAAAGGGAAGTTGCCTATAAGGATCATTTGCCCCGGGCGTGTATATCGCAATGAAACTATCAGCGCCCGTGCCCATTGTTTTTTTCACCAGGTAGAAGGATTGTATATTGATGAAAATGTAAGCTTTGCTGATCTGAAGCAAACCTTATATTTTTTTGCACAGGAAATGTATGGCAAAGATGTTAAGCTGCGTTTCCGGCCTTCTTATTTTCCTTTTACAGAGCCAAGTGCTGAGTTGGATGTAAGTTGTTTTATATGTGGCGGTAGCGGTTGTCGTATTTGTAAGCAAACAGGATGGGTAGAAATTTTAGGCTGTGGTATGGTGCATCCTAAAGTGCTGGAAAATTGCGGTATTGATCCGGAAAAATATTCAGGCTATGCATTTGGAATGGGTATTGAACGGCCCGCCATGTTATTATACCAAATAAATGACCTGCGTTTATTCAGTGAAAATGATATTAGGTTTCTGAAGCAATTTACCAGTGCGGTTTGAGAAGTTACCCATCCGGCTGAGAGCCGTAAATGGCGGCAGCATCTCTTTTAGTCGTTACAATAACGTTGTAATGTGGTTGCCTTGCTGTTAAATAACGTAACAGTCTTGCACCAACGTAAATTACATAGGTCGAAGAAACTTCGGTAAGCACCCCTGGTAGATCTACGTTTTATAGATGGGTAAAAAAAATCTGACACTTTTTTTAGATATAATTTCTTGGAGCCAGGTTTAGTTTTCCGCTTTTATCTCCCTTTAAATCCGGACATATTAAAAAAGAAAGGGTACTAAATGTTAATAGAATTCCTTTCAAACATTAAACCCATTGGTATAATTTCTTTCTATGTATCACAAAACCCCTAAAAACGACTTTATGAAAACAACAAAACAATTAATCTTATTATTAGCAGCATCTTTAGGCGCCACTATAACCTTTGCACAGGTTAACTTAGGTGTACGCGGAAATGCAGGAGCCCATGTTACAAAAACAGTAAATACAGGAGCTACCACTCAGGCAGCTACCAGAGCAAGCACACAAGCTGCTACTCATTCTAAAGGAGCCGTTTCTGCTGCCGGTACAAAAGGCGCTGAGGCAAAAGCTACAACTACTACCGCTGCACAAGGCAAGGTAAATAAAGGTGGTCAAATTAGCACTCAGGCGAAGGAAGATGCAAAAAAAGGAACTGAGGTTAGAACAGAAGCCCGTGTAAACGGAGAGTTGAATGCTAATGCGCATGCTTCTGATGAAGCAAAAGCAAATGCTAATGAAAACTCTGTATTAGGTGATGGAACTGTTAGTTCATCTACCAATGTAAACGTTAAAGCTGATTCAAAACAAACCAGGGAGGAGATTAAGAACGAGGTAAAAGAAAAGAAAGAAAATGGTTTAACAAAAGCAGAAAAAGCAAAAGCAAAAACAGAAAGAAAAGCCCAACAAGCATCTGATAAAGCCGCAAAAAAAGAAGCCAAACTTAAAGCGGAAGCCCGTGCAAAGTCCCAGGCAGCTATTCATGCATCTGACGAAGCTAAAGAGCATGCAAATGAATCTTCTGCAGTATTTGGTGCAAAATCAGAAACTTCAGTAAACAAAGAAACTCGTGCCGATAAAAAAGGTGCTTCTTCTAAAGGCGAAGTAAAGTCAGCAACAAAAGCAAACGCAAAAGCAAAGAAAGGATAATGATTTAATTTATATAATGCATCCCATTCCCTAAAAAAGAATGGGATGTGTTTTAAACCTACGCTATGAAAAAAATATTTTTCCCTTTCTTATTGTTTTGTGCAGCATTTATTACTAATGCACAATCTGACAGCACGCGACATGCCAAACCACAATTTAAGCTAAGTGTAAATTATAATAGTAATCTCAATTATTACGGACGGACGGACAGCTTACGCAGCAGTGGGGTTTTCCCCATGGCCGAACTTTGGATCACTCCCAAATTTTATGTAAATGCAGCACCCATTTTTGTCAATAACAAAATACAATCATTTGATTATGCAGGTACGGTGACCACCATTGGTTATCAAACAATGACAGATAAATGGTTAAGCAATCTATATGTACTGAAACCATTTTACGAGCAAGGCAGCCAGTTAGTGCAATCGGCTTTGAAAGCACAAACAGGTGTTAGTATCAGCCGCTTAAACAAAGTAATAAATGTGACCTTAGGGGGCGATATAAAATTTAGCGATAAGGTAGATTTTGGCGCTACAGCCGGATTTGACCACATCATCCGCATTGAAAATAAAAATAATAGCGTAATTGTGATTGACCCCTCCGTCTATGCATATGCCGGTACCCAACAGTTTTCAAAAACATACACCCGTAAAAAAAGTGATTATTTATTATTTCCCGGGAATAGCGAATCCATAACAGAGAATGCAAGTAAGTTCAATATCCTCGCTTACGAATTTTCAATGCCTATTATTTTTGTAAAAGGAAAAGTACAGGTTCTGGCAACACCAGCTTATATTTTACCGCAGAACCTGATTACAGTTGCCAACCGTCCCGATCTTTCTGAAAAAGGAGAGAATACAATCTACACTACATTGGGTGTAAAGTATAATTTCTAAATTCAACCTGGTTTTTGTAGCCCGGCATTGTAAAGTACGTGGAGTTATAGAACTGATATATTTCTTTTTAAAAACTCATACCCTCTTTTTTCTCCACATCAACCGTCCCGTAAGCTTCACTACAATCCAAACAATTAAAAGTATCAGCGCCACAGCAACGATAACAGGAATAATAAAGCTTAGCAAAGAGCCGGAAATAGCGGCAGCATTCTCAGTAGTAGATACTATAGCATTACCAGTACCGATAGTTGCCTTGCTGCTAAACAAACGTAACAATCCCGTACCTATGTGAATTATACCAGCAGAAGAACCTCCAGCCAGCAAGCCTGTACCCCAACGCAAAAGAGGATCCACATCAGCGAGTGGTAAAAAAGAAGTGGCAAGCACAGTGCCTGCTGCAACAGAAAATGGAGTGGCAATAGTATCAAGCAGGTTATCAATAAACGGAATATAATACGCAGCAATTTCTGCGATAGCTGCCGTACCAAAACAAATGATAGCAGGCCAGCTTGCCAGCCACTGCATATCTGCCGGCAATGAAAAAAATTGAAAATGCCCGGCCAGCGCACCTGCGAGCAATGGAATAAAAACCCTAAAACCACAACAGGCGCTTAATGCTATTCCTAATGCGATATTGGTTAAAAGCTCCATTTATTCATTTAGATAAGAAACAAATAATTTTTAAGCCAGGGCTGAATATATTTTTGATTAATACAGCCATGTAAGATCTTAAAAGAATTTGTAATTTATAAAAAAATCCTGTTGCATGTTACTGATAAGATAGCTGATTGATTTCTGTAAGAGGGTAGAAACAAAAAGCCTGTAGAAGTACAGAAGTACAGCAGACACGGAGATAGCCCAGGGTTATTCTCGTAATCCTCTCAATCTCTATGTTCCGGTCTTAGAACAGTTCCAATTTCATAGCAACCTTTTAACAGGAAAGAAAGTAAATTTGCTATTCAACTATAAATCATGATCAAGACAGGTAATCCCGTAATTAGTATATACACCGAAATGACACCAAACCCGGAAACAATGAAGTTTGTGGCCAACAAATTATTGTATCCAGGTAAGAGTGTTGACTTTCCTGATATGGAAACGGCTAAGCCTTCCCCGCTGGCAACCGAATTATTTGGTTTTCCTTTTTTAAAATCTGTTTTTATTGCATCAAACTTTATAACCCTTACCAAAACAGGCGATACAGATTGGGAAGATGTTATTCCGTCTATCAGGGAGTTTTTAAAAGAATATCTTGTAGAAGGTAAACCGATTATTAATGAAGAAGAGCTGGCGGCCATAAAGCAGGAAAGCAGCAATGATGTGCACGCCGACGATGATGATGTAGTGAAAAGAGTAAAGGAATTATTGGAGAATTATGTAAAGCCAGCTGTGGAAATGGATGGTGGCGCCATTCAGTTTAAAAGTTATAATGATGGTGTGGTTAACCTGATGTTACAGGGAAGCTGCAGTGGTTGTCCTTCTTCAATGATCACGTTAAAGGCCGGTATTGAAGGGATGATGAAACGCATGATACCTGAAGTAAAGGAAGTAGTGGCAGAAGCAGAATAATGCCTGAACGTTATGTGGGTTTGATTATTAAAAAATATAAAGCTGTCGTTTTTAGACAGCTTTTTGCATACAATTCTTTTCGTTTTATGAAAACAGTTTATTATTCGGTAAAAGTACTATGAGACTAATTGGTTTCTTTTTTATTATAATAGTTTTATCATCCTGTGGCGTGCAGCATCATTTTGTTAGCAGTAAAGAGGCAAAAGATGACACCAGTTACGTATATGCATTGCCCTATCCAAAAGGCGCTTCACGTTTAATGGTACAAGGATATAAATCACAATTCTCACACCGCGGACGATTAAGTCTAGATTTTAAAATGAAAAGGGGTTCACTTATTACGGCAGCCCGCGATGGTGTGGTGGCAAGGGTTGAGCAAAGCTTTTCCGGTGGCGGAGTGCATAAAAAATATTTACGCAAGGCAAACCAGGTAGTTATTAAACATAGCGATGGTTCTCAGGCATATTATGGACACGTGCAACAAAATGGCGTTTTAGTAAATCTTGGCGATACCGTAAGGGTGGGCCAGGTTATTGCAAAAAGCGGTAACACCGGTTATTCTGCATTTCCTCATCTTCATTTTATTGTGTGGGGACCAACACCTTCCGGCAGGCGGTCACAACTGCCTACAAGGTTTCTTACAAAAAAAGGAATAAGATATCTGCGGCCAGGCAGGTGGTATAGAGCTTTGTAAAATATTATTGACATTCTAAAAACTATCGGATCAAATATTTTTGAAGCCAGTTTATCTTCTGCAAATTCCAAAAAATAGAAATTAAAATGATGAAAACTGAAAACAGCCCAACCAGTCGGCATGCAATAGCTCATTATTAAGCACTTATAATTTATAGTAATGAATGAACTGTGCGTATTATATTTATTTGGCAGACCCAGATCTATATTACCAGAGATGTAAGATTTGAAAAAAAGCGGAAGTGATTTTGATCGGTTATTTAAAGAAAGCTATCATCTGCAATAAATAAAAATCAATCAACCTGAATAAAATTGTACATTCAATATACTGTCTCTGATTACTCGTCACACCCGGCGCCTTCGAAAAAAAGAATATTAACCAACACTAACTTTTATATGCAACGCCGCAGTTTTATTAAAAACACAACCCTTTGCGCAGTAGCAGTAAGCGCCACAGGTTTTATACGCTTTAATGGCCAAAGCTTTGAAGGTGACTGTGAAACTACAACCGATATCCTCGGCCCTTTTTACAGACCCAATGCACCAGTTCGTTCTGACATGCGAATTAAAAATGCCCCGGGGCAGTTAGTTGTGTTAAGCGGACAGGTAAAACACAAGGATTGTAAAACACCATTGAAGAATGCCTCTGTTGAGCTCTGGCATTGTGATGGCAATGGAGTGTATGATAATGATTCACCAGATTTTAAATACCGGGCAAAAACGTATTGTGATGAAAATGGTAATTATCATTTCAAGACAATCATCCCGGTGCCTTATGATGTTGGCGGAGGTTATATCAGGCCGGCACATTTTCATATGCTGGTTTCAGCCACAAGTTACCAGGGTTTAATTACACAATTATACTTTACAGGCGACCAGTATATTTCCAAAGATTCTTTTGCTTCTTCTCCCGCTGCAAAAAGGAGAATACTGGATATAAAAAATGGAAGCAATGGGGAAAAATCGGTAGTGTTTGATATTACGATGATGGAAAAACTACCTGCGGATGCAGCGGTTATTGACAGGCTGGCCGGCACTTATATACATACAGATAATAAAGAGAAAAAACAAGAGTTGTATAAGAAAGATAATTTGTTGTGGATCAAAAATGCCAACAGCATTAATGGTGGCTATCCCCTGCAATACAACGGTAATAACACATTTGAATATTACGGCCGGGCTGCAAGGTCTTTTCATTTTATACCTCAGGCTGATGGTTCAATTAAATTAAATTACACCGGCATAGCGCCGGATGGAAAAAAAGAATCCTGGGAGGCGGCAAAAGGAAAATAGCTGTGATAAAACATTTTTAAGTGCGTAGCTTGTCACATCATATAACAACACCAGCAAAACATCCTTCGCAAACTTTATCCTATTTCGGTGAGAAAAATCCCTGCTGGTTTTAAATTTTTTAATCAGGCAACATTTTCATAAGAAGGCAACCGGTTTTACAAAGGCAACTGTGAAAGTGTAACCAATTATGGACTTGATGAAAGAAGAATATCAACTGAAATAAATAAATGGATTGAATTAATTTCTAATCCCTCACTATAGTAATCTCTTTTTATTAATCAATAAACCAAAACACAAAATGAAAAAAACAATTCTTCTCACCATCTGCACAGCAAGTGTATTGATGTTCGCTTCCTGCAACCAGGAGACAAAGTCTGATGTTTCATCAGATACTACTACAATGGAATCTGCAAAACCAGACATGTCTCAAATCCGTTCCGAAATACAAGCGATAGAAAATGAGTGGGCCGCAGCTCAAAATGCAAAGGATGTTAATGCCCTTATGGCCATGTATGCAGATGATGCAGTGAGTATGCCGGATGGCGCCCCAATGCTTTCAGGCAAAGCGGCTATACAAAAAAAGCAGGAAGAGGATTTTGCCAAACCGGCGGAATATGCAAGTATTGCTTTTGAAACTATGGATGTTTATGCACACGGAGATGTAGTGACCGAGGTAGGAAAAACAATGTACAAAGATGCCGCCGGTAAAACCACCGGTGGTGGAAAATATATTGCCGTATTTGAAAAGCGGGATGGCAAATGGCTGTGTATAAGAGAAATATACAACAAGGATTCAAAGTAACCTTTTATAAAGAGGCAACGCATAGAGTTGCCTCTTTTATTTTGTACAATCTAAAATTTTAAGTTTTGGAAACATTAAACAAACTGCTTGCCATTGATCTCAACTACTTCATCATTGGCTTAATAGTCATTTTTTATTCAATGGAGCAGTTGCTGCATACGCAATTTACATTCAATAAAAGACGGCAACATTTCTATCACAATTTTTTGTTTCAAATTGTTTTTTTTCTTGCCAACCTGCTGTGGGCTATCGTTACAGTTTACAGTATTGAATGGTTGAATAAAAACCAGGCGGGGCTGTTTTATTTTATTGAGCTTCCTGTTTGGATAAAATTGATTCTGGGTGTGGCTATGATTGATTTAGTTAGTTACTGGTTTCACCGCATAGCACATAAGGTTCCGGTATTATGGCGTTTTCATAGGGTTCATCATAGTGATACC
>JALZIY010000195.1 GCA_030860085.1 Bacteroidota bacterium
GATTATGGCACAGCAGGGTGTATTTGAAAGACGCGGGCATTATTTAATGATTGAAAAGGCAGGATTATACTGGCATTTTGTAGATCTTGTTTGGGTATTTGTATTCTTATGTTTTTATTTGATTTAATTTTTCGCCGGGCTTGGTATGACGACTTGTTGTCAGGCTGAGTTTACCGAAGCCTTAATAAAAGTTTTCTAAAAAAAATGGAACAACATACAGCTTCAGAAATTACGTATCATCATGAGCCATCGGGAGATAAACGGCGTATTTGGAGGACAACCATCATTCTATCTGTACTTACCCTTATAGAATTAGGATTGGGGTTTCTCATGTACTTTACTGAATTTCCGCATTGGATTGATTTATTTTTAAAAGGCATCATTGTTATTTTAACCCTTGCAAAAGCCTTTTATATCGTTAGTATTTTTATGCATCTTGGCGATGAGATTCGTAATTTGATTATGACGATCTTTGTGCCTTTAATGTTATTCATCTGGTTTATTGCTGCTTTTTTATGGGATGGAAATTCTTATAGAACATTAAAGAACCGCTACGACCCGTATTACAAAGAAACTACATCGGAAAAGAAAACAAATACAACAGATACCACTACGCGTCTCAAGTAATGTAATTTAACTACCATTTAAACCATTGCCTGCATACATTTGCAGCAATGGTTTTTTTATCGCTGGTTTCGTAGTTTATTTGAATATCAGCTATTATAAAATTTTGCCTGTAAAAACACGAGATCAAGCAAAAGTTAGGAAAACTTGATGAGATTGGACGCCAAATTCAGTAGGTAAAATGATGAGGAACATGTCCATAAGGAAGTTTATTATATGATGTTATTCCAAAAGAAATATTCTAATCAATAGTTTTTAATCATATTGCGTCTATCTCAAAATCTGTGAATTCGATTCTAACAATCAGCGAAATCTGCAATTATGAATAAAAGCGCTGTTTACGGTTTACTTATCGCTTTGTTTCTGCCATTGACAGGCTACTTTATTGTCAAAGGTTTGAGTAAGGATGCATTGGTAATGCCCCGCCATTATATATATGATTCAGTTATCAATAAAGTGGAGAAGGGTAAACAAATCTCAGATACAGCCTGGCATAAAATCCCTGATTTTTCCCTTACCAACCAGTTAGGACAAAAAGTGGGATGGAAAGATATACCCGGTAAAGTAGTGGTAGCTGATTTCTTTTTTACCAACTGTCCTACCATTTGCCCCCGCATGACGTTGAACATGAAAAGATTGCAGGATGGAATAACCAATGCAAGAAAAGTAGGCAGCAAGCAGCCGGAGTTTATTCAGTTTATTTCTTTTAGTGTAGACCCCGAAAGAGATAGCGTATCTAAGTTAAAAAATTGGGCAGATCGTTTTCAAATTGATCCGTCAAACTGGTGGTTACTCACCGGGCCTAAAAAAGAAATTTATGACCTCTCGATAGAGCACATGAAATTGGGTTTGATTGATGGAAAGGGGATTGATACGGGGTTTTTCCATACCGATTACATAGTGTTGATTGATAAGTATAGAAATATACGCGGTTACTATCATGGTCTTGATACTTCTGCCATCTCAAAACTTTCAAACGATATAGTCCTGCTTTCACTCGAAAAAGATTCCAACAGGAAAAAGTTTTACGATGGTAAGCTTGAAATGCTGGCAATCGTTTTTTTAGTAACCATTATTGGTATTGCAGCGCTAATCTTTTTTCTTAAAAAAGACAAGAAACATCATGGCATTAACAATAACCAAAAATGATAAAAGAGCCAAAACGATCATCCTTGCTTTTTCGATTATTATTTTTATAGCAGTGACCGTATTGGAAAGAGTAACCCTGGATGTGAATCTGGGATTTGATGAACACATATTTGCACGCATCAATGCCATTATTAATTCCATCGTTGCGCTATTGTTAATTGCAGGAATTATTACCGCAAAAAACAAGCGTTTTATTACGCATAAATATATTATGCTGACGGCGATGACGTTATCAGTTTTATTTTTAGTCAGCTATGTCTTGCATCATCTTTTTGCCGGCTCTACATTTTTTGGAGATATAGATCGTAATGGAATAGTCAGTGATACGGAAAAAACAGAAGCAGGCATTCTGCGTTATTTTTATTTTTTTATTTTAGGAACGCATATTATACTGGCTGGGGTTTCACTTCCCTATATTTTATTTACAGCTTACCGGGCATTGATCGGCGAAAATGCAACGCATCGTAAATTGGCAAAGATCACCTGGCCTATGTGGTTTTATGTAGCGGTAACCGGTCCTGTCATTTATTTTTTGATCAGCCGGTATTATTAAAATTAAATAACTTTTTATGCCAGCATATATCATAGTAGAAATTAGCATTCATGATCCTAAAGGTTATGAAGAGTATAAAAAATTAACGCCTGCTTCTATAGCAGCGTATGGTTGGAAAATTTTTAGTGCGGGGCGGTAAAACGGAAACCCTGGAAGGGGATTGGATCCCGCAGCGAGTTGTTGTTGTAGAATTTCCTGATGTTGAAGTGGCAAAGAAATGGTGGAATTCTTCGGAATATGCACCGGCAAAAAACATACGGCTCATTACTGCAAAAACAAAAATGATCTTGGCAGAAGGATTTATATTATGAACTAATTCCAAAATTATATATGCTCAGTCGGCTACACAATTATCACTATATTTTGGAAAAAATTTCAATATCTAAACACCGTCCCTTAAAACCTCTTCAGGGGATGGGTGTTACTCTCCTTCGGCAAGCCTATGGCGACCGAAGGGAGATCGGGGCTCACAGCTTATGAAGTTGGAAGTAACCCAGGTGCAGTTCATCTTCTATAGTATTAGTGGCCGGGGAAAGATGGATGCTGTATTTTTCTTTCAGAGA
>JALZIY010000221.1 GCA_030860085.1 Bacteroidota bacterium
AAAGCTGCTTATTTTATTCGTTTGGGCGGGTGTGATGTGGGTTGTGTTTGGTGTGATGTTAAAGAAAGTTGGGATGCAGATAAACATCCGCAAGTAAGAATTGAGGATTTGATGTTTAATATTAAAAAAACGCCTGCTGAAATTATAGTTATCACAGGTGGGGAGCCTTTAATGCATGATTTGAGTACACTGACTAAAAAATTAAAAGAAGCAGGTTATAAAACACATATTGAAACGTCTGGAAGCTCACCCCTGAGTGGCACTTGGGATTGGATAACGCTTTCTCCAAAAAAATTTAAAGCGCCACTGGCTAAATGCTTACCGCTTGCAGATGAATTAAAAGTAGTCGTGTTTAACAGATCAGATTTTACCTGGGCAGAAAAATATGCAGCGCAGGTTTCACCAACCTGCAAACTTTATTTGCAACCAGAGTGGGATAAAGCACCTGTTATTACGCCCTTCATTATTGACTATATAAAAGCCCATCCGCAATGGCAACTCTCTCTGCAAATTCATAAGTATATTAATGTACCGTAACAAGTCGGGAGTCAGAAGTCGCGAGTCAGGAATCGGGAAATCAATAATTCGTTTTAATTCGTGTAATTCGTGCAAAAATTTGCTAACGTTAAAACTCCTCACGGGTATTTTCCTTTAAACAGAGTTTTTTTATCTTCAGGAAATGAAAAACCTGCAGCAAATCTTTTTTGTATTTATACTTTCTACTATTTCATTATTGACGACTGCGCAATATGATGTTTCCAAAATCAATAATAAAGCAATTGAATCATACAATAAAGGATTAGAAAAAGCGCAGGATGCAAAATACAAAGAAGCAATTGAAGCCTTACAGGAAGCTATTCAAAGAGATGCAAAATATATTGATGCTTATTTGTCATTAGCTGGCGTTTTCGGACAAATGAAAGACCATACTCAAAGTGTAAATACTTATGAAAAATCTTTTGCAATAGACAGTAACTACACTTCGGATTACCGACTTCCTTATTCTATCAATTTAGCAGGCCTCGGCCAATTTGATAAAGCATTAGCAGTTATCAATGCATTGCTTGCAAGAACAGCTTTAAACCCCAATACCCGTAAAGCAGCCGAATACAGAAAAAAAACATTTCAATTTGCAATTGATTTTGCAAAAACCGATGTAGCAAAGAATTATGTTTTTACACCCGTTAATTTGGGAGATGGGATAAACAGTGCAGAATCAGAATATTTTCCATCGCTTCCCATACAAGGTGATGCCATGATCTTTACCCGCCGGTTGAATAATTCTAACGAAGATTTTTTTTTAAGCGAAAAAAATGCAGCCTGGGATAAGGCGCAACGGTTACCCGGCAACATAAACACACCATTAAATGAGGGCGCTCAAAATATTTCGCAGGATGGAAGTTGGTTAGTCTTTACTGGCTGCAATCGAGAAGATGGGTTTGGGAGTTGTGATCTTTACATTTCATATAAAATAAAAGAAGGCTGGAGCGAAGCCATCAACCTGGGAAATAAAATAAATACAAATCAATGGGAATCGCAACCCTGTTTATCACCTGATAAACGGGATCTCTATTTCACCAGCCGGCGGCCAGGTGGCTTTGGTGGCAGTGATTTGTATGTTTCGCATTTAGGCAGTAATGGTAAATGGAGTGAACCTAAAAATTTAGGACCTGAGATCAACACAAGTTTAGATGAATCAAGCCCATTTATTCATGCCGATAATCAGACTCTTTATTTTACATCCAATGGCTTATTAGGTTACGGAGAAAATGATTTGTTTGTTGTACGCAAAATAGAAAATGGAAATTGGAGCAAACCAGAAAATTTAGGCTACCCCATAAATACCATCCACCATGAAGGCACGTTATTTATCGCCGCTGATAGCAAAACAGCTTATTACGCCAGCGACAGAAGTGACAGTAAGGGTGGTTTAGATATTTATAGTTTTGAAATACGCAGCGATATACGTCCATTTAAAACCGGTTGGTTAAAAGGAAAAGTCTATGATAAAAAAACTTCTGCCGGGCTGCCTTCCGCTGTTGAATTAATTGATCTCGCAACCAACCAGGTTATTTCAAGAGTACAAACAGATGAAACGGGCAATTATCTGATCACATTACCTGTTGGAAAAAATTATGCATTCAATGTAAACCGTCGTGGTTATTTATTTTATTCAGATAATTATTCGCTCAAAGACAAGTCACCTGATTCAACCTATGTAAAAGATATTCCTTTACAACCCATTGAAGTGAATGCAGCCGTTGTATTGAAAAACATTTTCTTCGATTTCAATAAGTATGAACTGAAACCAGAATCACAAATTGAACTGGACAGGTTGGTGCAATTATTAAATGATAATGCCACCGTAAAAATTCAAATTGAGGGACACACAGATAATATTGGCAAAGCTCCTGATAATTTAAAACTTTCTCAAAACAGGGCCAAGGCAGTGGTTAGTTATTTAACCAGTAAAGGAATTGCGGCCAGCCGATTAAATGCAAAAGGTTTCGGCGCTACTAAGCCTGTTACAGAAAATAAAACCGAGGAAGGCAGGGCGCAGAACAGGAGAACAGAAGTGAAGGTTGTAGGAAAGTAAAGCACCATCCCCATCCGACCGGGCATCTGGGCGGGTCTGAACATAAGCTATGCGAGACGTCCTCGCCTCGCAGCACTATTCTATCGCCTCGGGCGATAAAAGAAATTTTTTAATTATTAAAAACCACTGAAAGAAAATTTCAAAGTTCTAAGTTTTCAATAATTTGTAGGCATATCATGGACTCAGATCTCCTTCATCAACTTGCCCTAACCCTTGTCCCAAACATCGGTGATGTACATGCAAAAATTTTAGTGCAACATTTTGGCGAGGCCCCATCTATTTTTAAAGCAAAGGTTTCACAATTAGAAAAGATAGAAGGCATCGGCACTGTCAGGGCCAGGTCAATTAAACATTTCAATGATTTTGCTTCAGCCGAAAAAGAATTGTTATTCATTGAGAAATTTAAGATTCAAACGTTATTCATTAATGATAAAGACTATCCAAAACGATTGTTGAATTGTTACGACTCTCCCACCCTGGTATTTTATAAAGGAAATGCAGATTTAAATGTCTCAAAAATTTTAGCTATTGTAGGTACACGCAGCAATACGGATTACGGAAAAGCCTTTACGGAGAAACTGGTAAAGGATCTTTCGGCACAAAATATTTTAATTGTCAGCGGGCTGGCATTTGGCATTGATGCATTTGCACATAAGGCAGCGCTAAAAAATAATTTAAAAACGGTTGGTATAGTTGGCCATGGTTTAGATAAAATTTATCCGACAGAGCATACGGCACTTGCAAAAGAAATGATAAAAGATGAAGGGGGAATTCTTACAGAATTTTTCAGTGGCACTAAACCAGACAAACATAATTTTCCCTTACGTAACCGCTTAGTAGCCGGCATTAGCGATGCGACAGTGATAGTGGAAACAAATATAAAAGGCGGCAGTATGATCACTGCAAAATTAGCCGATGCATATAACCGCGATGTATTTGCAGTACCCGGCAGAACGACAGATAAAAACAGCGACGGGTGTAATTATTTAATTAAAAACAATAAAGCCATTTTACTTACCGATGCAGAGGAATTAATTGATGTAATGGGTTGGGCAGATAAAAAGCCAAAGGTTAAAACTCAAAAACAAAGGGATTTATTTATAGAAATGACAGCAGAAGAAAAAATTGTTGTTCAACTATTGCAGGAAAAAAATACTGTTGCTATTGATGAAATTAATTTGCAAAGTGGCTTAAGCAGTAGTGCAGTGGCTGCAGCTATTTTGAATTTAGAATTTCAGGGTGTGGTGGCAAGCTTACCGGGAAAAATGTACAAACTGTTATAACTGAATTGGTCTTTCTGTCCTTTGTCCTGACCAATTGAAGCTTCGATATTCAACCCAATTGGTTCTGTCCTGTTCTTAAAATCAGGTTTTGATGTTCCTTTTAGAGTTGCATTAAGTGTTGAATCAATTCTTTTATTTTAATATCTGATTTTTCAGATACAAACAAGCTTCTTTTATCAGGCTTAAAATTGTTAACGTCAAAAAAGCCGTAAACCTTTATATAACAGGCATACATTTAGTATATACTTTTGTATATTTAGATAACTTTGCACAACCATGTTTGACACCAATAACGATACCATCATTATACCTAAGCCTACAAATCCTGACTCTCGCTGGATGACACTGGATGAGAATGATAACCTTCTTTCTGAAGGCAAGACCCCAGAGGAGGCAATAAAAATCGCAAAAGATAAAACAGATAATTTTATTGTTTTATTTGTGCCAAAAGAAGGAAGTACTTACAT
>JALZIY010000259.1 GCA_030860085.1 Bacteroidota bacterium
AATTAGCAGTTAGTAAGCTTTAAAGACCACCCATCAAATAAATGTGCTGCACGAAAGTAAGGGAAGATTAAAAAATAGATATTTTTTTTATAAATATTTCTTTTTTGTGACAAACAAAAGCTGCCCCAAATTATGGGGCAGCGACCATATAATTGGGTTAATTAATTATTTATCCCAAAAAACTCTTGTCTGTAAATCAGCGCTTTTTTGACCTGGAACATTAGGATTTAAGTCAATTTCTGATTGTGGGTAAAATAAAGACCTTGGTATATTAGTTACCTGTTGCATTTTATTGCTTGGAGGTGTCAGTGCAGGATAACCCGTTCTTCTCCAGTCAGTCCATGGTTCAACAGACACTCCAAATAAAGCCACATATTTTTCTTCAATGACTTGCTTTATTTTCTCTTCAGTCGAACCAGTTAATGTTCCATTTGTAGCCAAGTAAGCAGTAATTGCCGCATCAGCTACCCCAGCTTCTATCATAGAAGCCCTGATACCTGCAGTAAAGAATGTTTGTGCATCTCCCGGAACGCCTCGTAAGGCTGCCTCAGCCCTTATAAAATTATATTCAGTAAAGGTAACCATTCGGGTAGGCGCAGTACCAGAATATGTTAAGGAGGCTGCAGTTATTCCACCCTGTGCATTAGGCACGGGAGTGCCGGTAACGGCTCCACGTAAAAAAGTATGGATACGGCTGTAATTTACGGTAGCCGGATCTCCCGGCGTTACCCCTTTAAAGGAAGTTGAAGTATATGGAAAAGGAGTGAAGTATGTACTTCTGCGCGGGTCTGATTTAGCGTTCATTAAATCTACCATAAAATGGTGGGCAAATAAATAGTTAGGGCGGCTAACTTCAAATTGAGAAATGGGATTTCGCTGGTTTGCAGCATTATTAAAAACCATTTGAAAATTATCAGCATTTGACGCCATGAAAGGAACGCCACTATTTACTAACGCAGTAATTTGACTTACCGTAAAGGCAGGATCTTTCTTACTGTAATGCAACAACAACCGCAGTTTTATCGTATTTGCAAGTTTGATCCAGTTACTCTTTACAGTTGCAAAATTGCCAGGGTAAATTACTGAATTAGCGCCCAGTGTCAGTAAGCTTGTAGTAGCATTTATATCCGTTACTGCTTCTGTTAGTAATGTTATAAGTTTAGGATAAATGGTTTCATCGTCATCATATTTCGGTTGCAGGTTTTCAAGTAATTTTTGAGCTTCTTCATACGGAACATCTCCCCATGTATCAACAACTAAAGAGTATTCATAAGCTTTTAGAATTTTTGCTACTCCCGCATAATGAGGGCTACCGTTTGCAGTAGCCTGCTTTATGATGATTTCAAGATCGCCTAATGTTGTAGCAAATATGCTGCTCCAGGTATTATTCTCATCACTACCTGTAATGTTGTAACGATCATATTCATATGTTTGATTCGGTTGAGATGCCTGCCCGGACATGTGCTGTACAATCAAAGAAGTATATCGGAATAAGTCACTACCAGCTTCGAAAGCCAAATTCAGTTGCGCTGATGTTAGTAATTGGGCTATCGGAGGATTGCTTTCCAGAATACGATCCGGATCAGTATTAATATCCAGAAATTTTTTGCAGGAAGAAAAAACTACCAATCCTGCTAAAATGGTAAATACTTTTATACTATAATTAAGTTTCATTTTTTGTTTTTTATTATTAAAATGTGATTCTTAAACTAACCCCTACTGAACGGGTTTGAGGTAATGCATTGAATTCAAGTCCTTGGGCACTTGACACACCTAATACATTTTGCTCCGGGTCAAGGTGTGGATAATCGGGAGCATTTAAATAAAGATTGCGCCCGAACACACTCAGATCAGCATTTCCAAACGGCGTTTTGCTTAAAAGAGAAGAGGGGATTTTATAACCAATGGAAGCTTCGCGAATCCTGAACCAGGTAGTTCCAAAAATAAATCCTTCGGCTGCTGCAAATTTTCCGCTATTACCCCAGTATTGTTCTGCAGTTACATTGGTAGTGTTAGGAGTTCCATCGGCATATACGGCATCAAACAAATATGGTTTTGTTGCTACCCCACTTGCATCATACCGGGCAAATTCTGCCGTTTCTTTGGCTGCTCCATTTCGTTGAATATCTGCGATATTCCGACTGTAAATGTCACCGCCTTCTCTATAGTCAATCAGGAAGGATAGATTAAAACCTTTGATATTTACAGTATTCGTAATGCCGAGAAGAAACTTAGGATTAGGATTTCCGATTTTTTCTACACCACTTGTAATTAAAGGCAAGCCATTTGCGCCTACAATCATTTTTCCCGTCTTAGCATCTTTTTGAAAAGCATTTCCATATATCTGTCCATACTCATCTCCTTCCACTAACCTGATGTTTGGTGTTGTAAATCCAGCCAGGAAGATATTTTGCACGCCAACAGCCAATCTTTCAACTTTACTTTCAAATTTGGTGAAATTGACATTTATGTCCCATGTAACCAGGCTTGATCTTATAGGTGTGCCGTTTATTCCCAATTCTATACCTTTTGTTGAAAGGTCACCGGCATTACGTACAACGGATCCTAATCCGGATGTATTAGAATAAGGCACACCAAAAATAAGGTCGGTGGACTTTTGTCTATAAATAGTACCATCAAAAGTTAAACGGTTATCAAAAAATCCAAGAACTAAACCGATCTCTTTATTGGTTGTAAATTCAGGCCCTAATTCGGGGCTACCTGCAGCGTTACTAAAACTAAAGGACTGTAAACCATTAAATGGATATTGTTTTTGAGGACCAAAACCATCTGCATGTATTATACTTCCAAAATAGGAATCTGTGGAATAGACAAAATCAGCACCTGCTTTACCCACCTTAGATACATTACCCCGAACCCTGATGTTATTAATTACATTATTCTTAAGATTTGGAAATATTTCCGTAATGTTTAGAGAACCGCCTACCGAAGGATAGAAATATTGGTTATTCCCTTCAGTGAATGTTGAAGACCAGTCAGACCTAAGGGTACCGGTAAGGTTTGCATAAGACTTGTATCCTACAGCAACATCACCAAAAACCCCTATAAGGCGTACTTTTGAAGACCCAATAGCAGGAGTAGCTATTGTTTGTGTATTTGAAAGCTGCTCAAAATCCCGGACAACAATACCTCTGCCGGTAGATGTAGCAGTTCTATTATTTATTTGACTTACCTCATTACCAAGAATTGCGGTAACATTAAAATCATTAAACCTCTTTGTAGCCGTTAAAAAGAAGTTGGTATTAAAAGACCTGAATTGATTCCTTGTTTCAAAAACACCACCTGCTCCACCTGTATTGATATTAGCTTGCCCCCGTCCACCTACCTGGTCATAGCCATGACGAAATGTAGAGTATATATCAGTTCCTACTTTTAGATCAGCCTGCAACCAATCAATAAGTTTCAGATTAAATCCTACACTGCCAAATAACCTGTTAATCTCATCGTTAAACCTGTTATGTTTGATTGTCCAATATGGATGATCTTCTCCCATTGGAAATCTCTGCTCGCCTAATACATTTTCAAAGGCAAGGCCTTTTAAATCATAACTGCGCGGTAAAAACCATCCACGGAACAAAGGGCTACTAAGTGAATTACCCTGCACTGTTCTTTTAGAAAAATTATTAGTATATGTTCCGGATAAAGTAGCTGTTAATTTTTTGGTTATGCCTGAACTGGTGTTGATCGTAAAGTTGTGCCTGTTTAATAGATTATTATTAATTACACCTTCATTTCGCAAATAGCCATAAGAGAAACGGAATGTACTTCTTTCACCACCGCCACTGAAAGCAATATTATTCTGCCAGTTGTAACCGTTTTGGAAAATATCTTCTACATTGTTCGGAAAAGCAGCTAAAGGAGCCGCTCTATTAAACTGATTTGTTTCAGGATTATATTGATTAACCATTTGGCCTTTTATTTCTGGTCCCCATGACGAACTTGAAATTCCGTTGAACGCACCACCAAGCCCTTGAGCATAGGTATTTTGAAGTTCCGGATACCTGTTCACTTCTTCTACCTGGTAATTGGTTGAATATTCTATAGAACTTTTAGTACGTATTCTTCCCTTTTTAGTAGTAATAAGAATGACTCCATTAGCAGCTCTTGATCCGTAAAGAGCCGCAGCCGAAGGGCCTTTCAGGACACTTATCGTCTCAATATCTTCCTGGTTAATATCAATTGCCCGGTTTGAATTTACCGGCCCGGTTTGCAATGCGATACCACCTCCACTGTTATCAATTGGAATTCCATCTACAACAAATAAAGGTTGATTATTGCCTGTAAAAGTGTTGAAACCCCGGATGATAATACTGGAGCCTGAAAAAGAACCACCACTTCCGCTAATGCGTACGCCGGGTATCTTTCCGGCCAAAGCATTTGTTATGTTTGTGGTGTGAGCCTGTGTTACTTCCTCTGTATTTAACTGGGAAACACTATAGCCCAACGTTCTTCTATCTCTTCTTATACCAAAAGATGTAACAACCACTTCCTGCAAGTTTGTATTACTTGCCGTTAAAGAAACATTGATGGTTGTTTGGTCGCCGACGGCCATTTCCCGTGTAGCCATATCTACCGATGAAAACACAAGAGTGGCATTAGCCGGAACATTTAATGAATAGGAACCATCGGCGGTGCTCACAGTACCTGTATTAGTTCCTCTTACCTGTACAGATACATTTGGCAATCCATTGCCCTGGTTATCTGTTACCCTGCCGGTTACAGTCCGAGTCTGAGCTAAGAGTTGCGTACATAGCGCAAATACTCCCAGCATAAGCATTAGAATTTTTCTCATGTGCATAATTGTTATTATAAAAATTAAAAATTACCTGAAATATAAAAATACCTTTCAATAAGGATTAAAGACCTTTTATCAAGTGGATTTGCTGCACGAAATTTAAGGGAAGATTAAAAAAATAATAGTTTTTATGATTTTAACTTAAAGAGATGAGGTTTTTGTTTAAGTAGTTCCGTAAGAAAGAGTAATGACATAAATTATAAAAATATATCCTGCTGCACGAATATAGCAGATGAATTTATTTACGCAAAGGTGATAGAGTAATTAATAGTGCCGGAAGAAAGGTTAGATTAGCCAGGGTGGCTACTACAAGGGTTAATGATGTTAACCATCCCAATGCCTGCGTACC
>JALZIY010000226.1 GCA_030860085.1 Bacteroidota bacterium
AAATACTACCATCGCTAATTTATCTGTTGAAAGAGATACGTTTAAAGCTAAATGGAACGAAGAAAAAGAACTGGTTGAAAAAATTCAAAATGCCAAGGCAGAAATTGAAGCATTAAAATTACAGGCAGAGCAGGCGGAACGAAATGGTGACTATGGAAAAGTGGCAGAAATACGATATGGCAAAATTAAAGAGCAGGAAGAAGCTATAGAAAACCTGACTAAGCAATTAACTGAATTAAGTAAACATAGCCGGAGATTAATGAAAGAAGAAGTAGATGCAGAAGATATTGCTGATAATGTAGCAAAAGCAACCGGCATTCCTGTAAGTAAAATGCTTCAAAGCGAAAGAGATAAATTACTAAATCTTGAAGATGAATTGCATAGCCGCGTGATAGGCCAGGAAGAAGCGATCACCGCTGTTGCAGATGCTATCCGTCGCAGCCGTGCAGGTTTGCAGGATCCAAAACGCCCAATAGGTTCTTTCATTTTTTTAGGTACAACAGGTGTTGGTAAAACAGAATTAGCAAAAGCGCTTGCTGAATATTTGTTTGCTGATGAAAGTATGCTTACACGTATAGATATGAGTGAATACCAGGAAAAACACTCTGTAAGCAGGCTGGTAGGTGCACCTCCGGGCTATGTTGGATATGATGAAGGCGGGCAACTTACAGAAGCGGTAAGACGTAAACCCTACCAGGTAGTATTGCTTGATGAAATTGAAAAAGCACACCCTGATGTGTGGAATATAATGTTGCAGGTTTTGGATGATGGTCGCTTAACGGACAATAAAGGTCGGGTTGTCAATTTCAAAAACACTATAATCATTATGACCTCAAATATAGGTAGCCATATTATCCAGGAGAATTTTGAAGATGTAACGGAAAAAAATAAATACGAGGTGCTGGAAAAAACGAAAGCGGAAGTAATGTCTCTTCTGCGTTCAACCATACGCCCTGAGTTTTTGAATCGTGTAGATGAGATCATCATGTTTCAGCCTTTATTGAAAAATGAGATTCGAGGCATTATTAAAATACAATTGGAAAATCTGAAAAGGCTTGTTGACCCAAATGGCATGCAGTTAAAGTTCTCTGATTATTTAATAGATCATTTAGCAGAAAATGGATTTGATCCTCAATATGGTGCACGGCCTTTGAAACGAATGATACAAAAAGAGATTGTGAACGGATTAAGTAAAAAGATACTGGCCGGTGATGTAGATAA
This sequence comes from Bacteroidota bacterium, assembly GCA_030860085.1. Classification (GTDB taxonomy): domain Bacteria; phylum Bacteroidota; class Bacteroidia; order Chitinophagales; family Chitinophagaceae; genus Flavisolibacter. Next base: position 1,222 of record JALZIY010000226.1, read on the forward strand.
GTCACGCCCTGTGTTAGTGGATGTGTTTGATGGTGTGGTTGTTTTTCGCAATAGCGAAGTAGAACAACCCCACGTTATTTAAGAAATTAAATGCCTGATCATCAAGACCGGGCTTTTTTAGCACTTTCAAGGTTTATGGCTACTTTTTAAAGCTGTACAATATGAAATTTCATGCCCACAGGTTTAAGTCTAACACATAACAGCATCCAAAAAAATATATATTTTTTACCTTAAAATCTTAAAAATTAAAAGTTGGCAGAATCATTGAGTATTGAGAATAAAAATATAACATATGAAAAAGATTTTTCTTGTATTGTTCGTAATTGCAATAGGAATGACTAATTGCAGCACGCCAAATCCTGCTACTACAACTGATTCAGACACTTTAAATAGTACTCGAACAAGTACTGATACCAGTATGATGAGCAGAGATACTACGGTGCGGAGAGATTCATTACGACTACAATAGTTGTCCGCCTCTCTAGTTGTCCGCATCCCGCCTATATCCCTGAGGCTGCTTTCGTGAAATGGGCAGGTCAGCAGGCTAGAAGGTTCTTTACTAACATAGGGTAATGGGAGTATCTTACCTTTCTGTGGTGGTTTAAGTGTTTCAAATGAAATAAACTTGCCTTAAGGAACAATTGTCGTAAACAGGTAAACGAAAAATATCATTAATAACACCACTCCCTGGAGAATGATGGTGCGGCCTTTCCAAACGACAACATGATAGTGAATAAAGACAGGATGAGGAGTACCATTGATTTTGTATCAATACCAAGTGTAACAGACAAGCGGGTAAATATAGATACAACGGCTACGGTAGGAATGGTGAGCCTAATGCTCGCAAGAGCCGAACCCAAGGCAAGGTTAAGGCTGGTTTGTAAGCGATTTTTTCGTGCAGCACGGCAATGCTGCAAGTCCTTCTGGCAACAGAATTACTGCTGCAACAATAACACCTACAAGAGATTTTGGAGCACCTAAATCCACAACTGTTTTTTCTATAGTTGGAGCCAACATTTTTGCAATTAGCACCCCAACTCCTAAACAAACTAATAATAAAACAACACTAAGGGCAGTTGCTTTATTGGTTGGCGGTGGCGCATGGACTTCTTTATTTCTTTCAGCTTCAACCGGCAGAAAATAATCGCGGTGCCTTACCGCTTGTACCATTACAAAAGTTCCATAGAGCACCATTGAAACAATCGCAACAAAAATCAATTGGCTTTGGCTATAAAAAGGGCCGGCTACACTGGTTGTATAATTTGGCAGCACTAGCGTCAGCACTGAAATGGAGTAAGTGTAACTAATGCAGTGCTAACGCCAAATTTACCAATCCTTTGCTCCCCGAAATCAAAACCTCCAAACAAAAGGCATAAACCAATAATGCCAGTAAGAATTATCATTATAGCTGCAAACACTGTATCCCGTGCAAGTGCAGAGGCCTCAGCACCGCCAG
>JALZIY010000274.1 GCA_030860085.1 Bacteroidota bacterium
ATGCCAGCCAGATTGAAGAAAATCTTACTAAAAAACTAAAAGAAACTGTCCACTATATTGGTGAAACTTTTGGTATAACTGAGCAAAAACAATACGAGCTTTTAAAAAAACAACAGGAATCAACTACCGGGAAATTAGGCAGCAGAATTAGTCAGCTGTTAGCTGGAATAGGGGGCTTTTTAGCTCATTTCTTATTAGTGTTAGTTTACATTTTTCTTTTTTTATACTATCGTCTCCATTTAAAGAAATTTGTACTCTTATTGGTTAAAAAAGAAGATCAGGAAACGAGCAATGAGATAATGCACAGTTCAGGGAAGGTTATTCAAAAATATTTAACGGGTCTGGCATTGATGATTCTTGGGTTATGGATCATGTACTCTATTGGATTTTCTATAGTTGGTGTAAAGAATCCCATCTTCTTTGCCATACTTTGTGGATTGTTGGAGATCGTTCCCTTCTTTGGTAACCTGGTGGGTACAGTTATTACTGTAATAACGACTATTGGGCAAGGAGGGAGCATGGATATGATCGTAGGAATTTTAATTACATATGCAATAGTACAATTGACCCAGACTTATTTGCTGGAGCCATTAGTAGTCGGCGCAGAAGTGAATATCAATCCCTTGTTTACAATTGCAGGTATTGTGGTGGGAGAACTGATCTGGGGCATCGCCGGAATGATTGTGGCCATACCATTATTAGGGATTACTAAAATACTCTTCGATCACGTAGAATCTTTAAAACCTTATGGGTATCTCTTAGGAGAAGAAAGGAAAATAAGGAAACGAAGAAGTTTTAAAAAATCAGCACTTCCCGTTAGTCAATAGAACATGATGAGCTAAGGCTGTATTCAAAAGGATTGGCGGGGTGCCCGGAAAGAAATATTTATCTTTATTATACTACTTAAAAAAATAACTTATGAAACTTAATTTGAAGTTTGTGACAACCCTGGTGTTCAGCCTTTCAGCACTAGTTTTGCTATCTTCTTTGAAAATAATAACTATAGACACTAAAGATATTGTAGGTGCCTGGGGATACGGACCTGAAGAAAACCGCACAGTGATGGTCAATACTGACAAAATATTTTCTGTGGCAACGTATGATATTCCCGGCAAAAAATTCATCAGTTCGTACGGTGGAACATGGCGTGTGGATGGTAACAGTATGATTAAAAAAATTGAATGGAATTCTATTGACAGTGCTCAGGTTGGTAAAGAAATAACTGAGAATGTGCAGATGAAAAATGGAAAGCTTATTGTTCAACAGAAGAACGTAACATGGAATCGTTTGGATGATGGTAAGCCTGGAGAACTTATGGGAGCCTGGATTATTACGGGCAGTTTTACAAATGATACTCCATCAAAGCGATCAAGCCCATTTTATCCGCGAAGAACAATGAAAGTGCTTTCAGGAAAATATTTTCAATGGATAGCATATAACGTAGCTACCAAAACTTTTATGAATGCCGGTGGAGGAACCTACACTACTGCTAATGGAAAATATACCGAAAAGATTGAGTTCTTTACTAAAACGGCAGAGAGCGTTGGCAAAAGCCTTGTTTTTGATTTTTCTTTTGTTAATGGCGACTGGCGTCACAAGGGTCAAAAATCAACCGGTGGACCAATGGATGAATGCTGGTCAAAACGGGAAACTTTGGAAAAAACTCTTTAATAATTGAAGCACTGGAATGACGCTGAGCTTTCGACGACCGCCGTGGCCGGTGTCCTCACCGGCCACTTTTCAATCGTAAGAAATTTTAAATCATTCATAGGCAGAATTTAGCACTTGGATTATCGCAAGTGTTATAAAAAAATTATTGAAATAATTTTATTAATTGCAACAAGATATGATCGGTGAACTCTTACAAGCTTATCAGTAGGGAGGAGGTTTATAACTTCGAGAAGCGTGCTACTTTATCGACCCAACATTAAACCTGCTAAATCAACCTTTGGATGTGTGCACGGTTGTAGCAAACAATTTAAATACTTATGTTATGCTTCTGGCAATTGGTGCTATACAATTTTGGGTTGGTAAGAATTTTGATTCGCCATGTAAGCCGTTCGCGGGGACATGAACGGCGGTGGCCCGCCGTGGTCGGTGTCCCCATCGCCCACTTTTAGCCATATAGGAAATTGCAGAATCATTTTTAAACAGCTTCTAAGATTCAGGAATTTCATTTTGCCAATCGGTATTGGCTTTGCATACTCAGCGTAGCTTTCAAACCTCACTTCCCATACACTTCAAGCATCTTTTTCAAGTCATCAAGTGTATTGATATCTTCGGGCTTTTTGTCTTTTCGCCAACGAACCATGCGTGGGAAACGTAGTGCTACGCCCGATTTGTGACGATTTGAAGCCGCTATCCCTTCAAAGGCAATTTCAAAAACCAACTCTGGTTTTACAGTTCGCACAGGACCAAATTTTTCTAATGAATTTCTTTTTACAAAATTATCTACCTGCACAAATTCTTTATCTGTCAATCCTGAATAAGCTTTGGTAAAGCTGACTAATTTATCACCGTCCTTAACTGCAAAAGTGTAATCTGTATATAAATTGCTTCTACGGCCGGAACCTTTTTGTGCGTATATCATTACGGCATCAATCGTCAATGGATCAATTTTCCATTTCCACCAGTCGCCCCGCTTTCTTCCTACCTGGTAAATGGATGTTTTTCGCTTAAGCATTATTCCTTCTGCTCCAATATCCCTAGAGGTTTCTCTAAGTTTTTCCAATTCATTCCAATCTGTAAAATTGATAACAGGTGAAAGGATAATGGCTTGTTGATTAAACTCTAACAATATCTCTTCTAATTTATTTCTTCTTTCTTCTAATGTTCTGCTACGCCAGTCTTCACTGTTGTATTCTAAAAGATCGTATGCAAAAAAAGCAATGGGTGCTTCGGTTAATTGCTTTTTGGTGATATTTTTTCTGCCGATACGCGTTTGTAAAAGTGCAAAAGGAAGTGGAGCCCCCACCCCACCTCCCCCCATAGGGGAAGAGTAAGGTATGATCTCCCCATCTATAGCAATTCCATCGGGTAAAGCGATTTGTAATGAATGATACTCCGGAAATTTTTCCGTCATTAATTCTTCTCCACGGCTCCATACAAAAAGCTCACCATTTCGTTTAATAATTTCTCCACGAATGCCATCCCATTTCCATTCTGCCTGCCAGTCTTTTGGATCGCCTAAACTTTCAACACCATCTTCAATAGCATAGGCTAAATAAAATGGATAGGGTTTTGACCAGTCTGTGGAATGTTCACTTAAAATTTCTTCAAAATTGATGGTTGAAGGATCCCAATTTCCACTAATACGATGCGCAATTACGGAAGGTTCAACATTTACAGTTTTAGCTAAAGCATTCACCATTAATTTTTGAGAAACCCCGATTCTAAATCCGCCCGTGATTAGCTTATTAAAAACAAACCGCTCAGGAGTGGTCATTGTTTTCCATGAGTCGAGAATAAATGCTTTCCGGATTTCTTCACTTTCTTTCTCAATCGTTTTTAACTTTTCTATGTAATAATGCAAAGGCTTTATAAACTCCCCTTTAGGGGATGGGGGCGGAAGAAGCAAAGAAATAGTTTCTGCCAGGTCACCAACGGTGTGATAACTTTCTTCAAATAACCAAAATGGAAGCCTGGTTAATTCTATACAATACCCGGCTAATTGTGTTGAATTGACAGCACGCCTGGGTCTCCGCCCGCTGAAGATTGCAATGACCCAAACCTTATCTTTTCCATCTGCAACAGAAAAATAATTTACCAATGCATCTAATTTATCATTGGTTTTTGTGCTTGTGCCCAGTTTAATTACTAATTGTGCAAAGGCCTGCATTATTGAATATTTAATATTGAATTTTGAGCATTGAGCATTGAAAATTGTTCATTGAGCATTTTCCTCTAAATCATTCCGTTATCCTGCTCACTCCCCTTCAGGGGATGGGGGCGGCTCTTCATCATCGACTCCATACTCGGTCTTTACTTCTCTTCCATCAATTCCCTGTTCAGTTAAATACCTGCTAAAGGCTGATTGAAAGCCATGTGTCACATACACTTTTTCAGCGCTTGTAGCTTTAATAGCGCTTAACAATCCTTCCCAATCTGCATGATCGCTTAAAACAAAACCTGCATCGATATTTCTTCGTCGTACCGCCCCGCGTACCTGCATCCAGCCGCTGCAAACACCGATAGAGTAAGGTGCAAATTTTTTTATCCAGGGAGAGCCTTCTGCACTGGATGGCGCAATCACAACGTTTCCTTTTAATAATTCTTTGGGCGTATCAAATGTTACTCTTTGTACAGATGGTAATTTCCATCCGGCATTTTGTAAAGCTTCCTGTACATTGTAAACAGCGCCATGCACTAAAATTTTTTCGGTAACTTCTGCAATCGGTAAAAGTATACGCTGGGCTTTACCAAGACTATATGCAAAGAGTATGGAAGTTTTCCCATCTTCACCATTTTTTCTTATCCAGTTTTGAATGTCAGAGAAAATGTCGGCTTGTTTTTTCCAGTGATAAATAGGTAAACCAAATGTCGATTCTGTAATAAATGTGTGACATTTTACCGGTTCAAATTCACCGCTTAGTCCATCATTTTCTATTTTATAATCTCCACTAATTACCCATACTTCTCCTTCATATTCTACGCGTATTTGCGATGACCCGATAATATGCCCTGCAGGATGCAACGAAATGCGAACTCCTTCCATGTATACAGGTTCGTTCCAGCCAATGCTTTGGTATTGATTATTGCCTAATCTTAATTGCAGAATGGGTTTGGTCATGATGACATAAATAGTATTGGCTGCCCCATCGTGCATGGTCGCTGTGGGCATGTGTAATAATGGCTTTGTCAACGGGTTTCCAGGGATCAATATAAAAACCACCGGCCTGGCAATACAAACCTTTATCGGAGAATTCAATAAGAGGCATTGAGTAAAGTTAAGAAGTAGGAAGTCAGAAGTAAGAAGTAGGAAGTCAGCAGTCAGCAGTAGGAAGTAGGAAGTCGGAAGTAAAAAGCACGAAATACGAAGTCAGTCAACTGTCAACAGCTAACTATACAAGATCAATTAATGGAAAAGAGGGCGGTTAATTTTGAAAATTTTTTACGCCATTGATGATGCGGACGTAGTAGAGTTTTTTGTTCTCAAAATAATCCAGCGTCATTGATTTTTTATTTAAGAATTGAGGCTGAATATCGAAATTGGTAAAAATGTAATTGCCTTTACGTGTTAGATTAGATGCAATATCTTTTTTTGTATCCATCAATAATAGAGCAAAACGCAGCATGGTTTCATACCCGCGAAAATACATATCTGTGGGCCTGCCATTAATTTTACTTTCAAATTCATTTGTTATATCGCTGCCTAATTTAGTTGTACGGCTATAATAAAATGGGGTAGTGTACATAATATCTACACTTTTAAATTCGGGTTTTAAAAAGTTTAACCCATCCCATGTAGGCATACCAATAATGGTTGTACGATAAGTATTACTAACCTCTTTAAGCAACTGCACTATCCTCATACCAAAATTCTCATCTAAACTTCCAGCAATACAGATATTGCGTCGATTGCTATCTAATTCCGATGTGACCCTCCTGAGATCGAAACTATTTCCAATATTTTCAAACTCCAATTTTAAAGCTTTGGATGAATCATTCTTTATATACTCTTCGAGGTGCTCTTTAATCTGATCCTCCTGCGGGCCGTTTTTTCGAAACACAACTATACGATCCCTGCTATGAAACTTTTGTATGTAACGATATATACTTTCTGCATGCGTACGAAGGGTGGAATTTAGAATAACATAATAGGGGTTGTTGCTTATGCCTGCATCGTTGGGATATGTAGCTGAAATAAAAGGAATTTTTTTTTGCATGGCTGCATCCGCTAAAATTTTTACTTCCGGTCCTGAGGACTGTCCAATGATCATCTCAACATCTTTCATTTCAACACTGTTTACCAATTGCTGAAAGGGTTGTCGAGACTTGGAATCATACACAAAAACTTCCAATGGCGCACCTGCCCTGCTTAATGAGTCTAACGCCACCTGTGCGCCCTGGTAAAATTCTAAACCAGGATTTAAAAACTTTGGGAATGTTTTGTCGAAGCGATAATTGTACCCGGCATCAAAAGCAGAATCTAAATAAAGCGGGGCAAATAAAGCAATCTTGTGCCGCTGTACATTTTGCGCAGAGGCTTGAGTATGTATACCTGAAAACAGCGTGGCAAAAAAAACAATGCAAAAATTCTTCATACTAAAAATCGTTTACAATCAAATCTTATTCCCATTCTATAGTGGCAGGCGGCTTGCTGCTAATATCATACACTACGCGGTTAATTCCGGTTACATTATTAATAATTTCATTAGACACATGGGCTAAAAAATCATAGGGTAAGTGAGCCCAATCTGCGGTCATTCCATCTACACTTGTAACTGCTCTCAAGGCCACGGTAAATTCATAAGTACGTTCATCGCCCATTACACCCACACTTCGGATTGGTAGTAAGATTGCTCCCGCCTGCCATACCGTTGCATATAGGTTGTGCTTCTTTAGGGCTTTAACATAAACATCATCTGCCTCCTGTAAAAGTTTTACTCTTTCTCCAGTTACTTCCCCCAAAATACGAATGCCTAAACCAGGGCCTGGAAAAGGATGCCTGCCCAAAAGTTCATCAGGGATGCCTAATTCTTTTCCCACTTTTCTAACTTCATCTTTAAATAAAGAACGAAGAGGCTCTACCAAACTTAAATGCATTTTTTTAGGCAAGCCGCCAACATTATGATGTGATTTAATGGTTACCGAAGGCCCATGAACTGATACGCTTTCAATTACATCCGGATAGATAGTGCCTTGTCCCAGCAAAGAAACATTTTTTATTTTTTTAGCATTGTCCTGGAAAACTTTGATAAAGGATTTTCCTATTGCTTTCCGCTTTTCCTCCGGGTCCGTTTTGCCTTTTAATTTTTTATAAAAATCTTTTTTTGCGTCGATCCCTTTTACGTTTAATCCCAACTCTTTATAAGTGGTTAAAACATCTTCAAATTCGTCTTTGCGTAACAGGCCATTATCTACAAAAATTCCCGATAAATTTTTACCTATGGCCTTATGTATCAGCATAGCGGCAACAGTAGAATCAACTCCCCCGCTTAACGCCATGATGACTTTTTTATTACCGATCTTCTTTTTTAAATCATTGATCGTATCTGTAATAAAATGCGCTGGAGTCCAGTCTTGCTTACAGCCACAAATATTGATTAAAAAATTTTGCAATATTTTTTTTCCTTCGATAGAATGATATACCTCGGGATGAAATTGCAAGCCATACAAGGGGAAAGTTTTTGACGGTTGACACCCGCCCGGATGACCCGGTCGGACGGGGTTGACAGTTGACAATTTACTGTTTACCGTTGATAGCTGGCCATTGCTCATTTGTCTAAAAGCGGCGACGGGTATATTTTCTGTAGTTGCAAGCAGCTCAAAATGGTCAGGCAATTTTTTAATTGAATCGCCATGGCTCATCCAAACCTGCGAGGCAGGTATCAAATTTTTTATCAACTCGTCTTCCTTTTGCAGGTGCAACACGGCTCTCCCGTATTCACGTTTACTGCTTTTTTCAACTTTACCTCCAAATTGCTGTGCTATTAACTGGGCACCATAACAAATGCCTAAAACAGGTGTTTGTTTTGCCAATAATCTTATATTTATCTGTGGAGCATTTTTATCATTGACAGAAAATGGTGAACCGGATAGAATAATTCCTTTTATGGAAGGGTCAGATTTTATTTTTTTTGAAAATGGAATGATCTCGCAGAAAACATTGGCTTCACGTACAACACGGGCAATTAATTGGGTATATTGGGAACCAAAATCAAGAATAACTATCTTTTCTGTCATGGGCTGCGAAGGTAAGTTTGGATTTCCGATTTCAAATTCCGGATTCCTCAATTCGTTTATAATTTCTTCCTAATTTGTAACCTGAAACCCCTGATTGAGTCTAATAAAAAAACCGCTCATGAGAAATATAATTATTGTCCTTATTTGTTTTGCTTTTTTATTCAGTTCCTGTGAATTTATGGGAGGAAAAAGAGTGACTGGTAATGGGGTTTTGTCTACCCAGCAAAGAAACTTAGGGGATTTTAATGGGGTTGATGTATCAGGTCCGGTAAAGGTGTTTATTTCACAAAATTCAGTATCATCGGTGAAAATAGAAGGTGATGAGAATTTGCTTGAATATATTGAAATAGAAAATAATGGTGATGAATTAGATATTAGAACACGGAGAGGCTATAATCTGCGTCCACGTTCCGGCATTAAAATATATATAACCGCTCCTTCTTTTGATAAACTGGCAATAACAGGTAGCGGGGAACTAAAAACGCAAACTAAAATTTCTAATGGTAAGAATGTGGATGTAAGTGTAACCGGCAGCGGAGATATGATTCTGAATATTGATGCCCCGTCCATTAACTCAGAAATTACGGGAAGCGGAAATATAAATCTTAATGGCTCAACGAGGAATTTTTCTACCGAAGTGACCGGCAGCGGTGAAGTACATGCTTTTGATTTGTTAAGTGAAAACACCAAAGTAACAATTACAGGCAGCGGCGATGTGGAAATCTTTGCCAGTAAACAACTCGATATTAATATCTCAGGTTCGGGTGATGTAAAATATAAAGGCAATCCTTCTGTAAATAAATCTGTAGCTGGGGCGGGAGATATCAGGCAAATAAACTGATTTTTTTATTTCCCTGCGCTTTATTGCTCTTCATTTTATTGGCCTGCGCTTTATTGCAGGGATAAAAGAATAAAGTTGTTTGTGGGCTTTAGCCCAGCAATACAACTTCCCTGTTCTGAAGAACAGGGCAATAGATTCTTAATTACATGTGCTTAAGATTTCGGATTGATCGACATTCAAAAAAGCCATCGCTGAAAATTTTTTTAATTAAGATTTGCATTCAAAGGCTCACATATTTTACTTTTATCCAAATACTTCTATTGCGGCCCTTGTCATCTGTACAGGATATTTTGACAGGCCCCTCTTCCGGCACAAAAAAACATTTTTCATTTGCACTTGTGGTTTTATAATATTGGTCATTGATATACCAATAAATTTTTGTGACATCGTTTGTAGTATGTGCAGTTAACTGTAAGGGCTCTTTTTCTTTTTTATTGATGTAATAGTCTGTTCCATTTGTTGGCGAAGTAATGAAAGGGCCGGAACCTTTAAATACTTTCTCGCAGTCAGGGTTATGAGGTGGAATACGATCGTATGCAATTGAATGTTGAAAAAAATAATCCTGCATTTCAGGTGCAATTATGCGGTACATTTTTTTTTGATAACCCTCTGTGGGCAAACAATCAATACAATAACTGATAGTTCCATTAGTTGCAATCTTTATTTCCTGCAAATGTTGACATGGCGTAGTTGAACTTACAAGGGGAATATAGTGATCTAAAATAAAATTCGTACAATATTGACCGGGTGGCAAACCGGTTTCGCTGCATACCTTTCGTATATCAGTGTCTTTTGGAGGTGTAAACCAATCACCGGCATTGTTATAATCAATGGTATTAAAAATTTTGAAAAGGAGAGGAGTGGCGGTATTGGAACCGCTTAGTTCAGGCACTCCTTGTGCGGAAAAATTTCCCACCCAAACGCCAACTGTGTATTGTTTATTATAACCAATGCTCCAGGCATCTTTCCGGCCATAAGACGTACCTGTCTTCCACGCAATTTTAGGCATATTTTCCGTTGCCTGCCAGCTAATAGGAAAATCAGGACGACCGACTTTAGAAAGTATATCAGTAATTAAATAACTGGCAGCCGGAGATAAGACCTGAACTTTTTTTGATGCTTCAGCATTTTGTGTAAAAAGCGATGGCGTATAAATGCCTTCGTTTGCGAAAGCAGAAAACAATGCTGTTAATTGTTCTAAGGTGGTGCCACATCCACCAAGTATCAAAGAAAGGCCTAACCCATTTTGTTCCTTTTGAATTTGTTTAAAATCTGCCGCAATTAATTGGCTGATCATTTTTTCTTTACCTACCAATTGCAAACCTTTTACAGCAGGAATATTTAGTGAATGTTCCAATGCATATTCCAGGGTTACATAACCATTAAATTTTTGGTCATAATTTTCCGGTGCATATCCATTGAAATTAACGGGTACATCGGTTATGACC
>JALZIY010000307.1 GCA_030860085.1 Bacteroidota bacterium
TTCTCTGGCTGTTTGCTCCTGCTCTTTATTGTGATAAAAAATAACCGAGCGATATTGTGTGCCTACATCTGCGCCCTGGCGGTTAAGTGTAGTTGGATTATGCATAAGCAAAAAAATACGAACCAGATCTCCATAACTTACAATAGCCGGGTCAAAACTAACCTGTACCACTTCTGCATGGCCGGTATTTCCATTACATACCTGCTGATAACTTGGGTTATCTTTTTCTCCGCCCGCATAACCTGATACAACATTTTCAACTCCCTCTAATTCATCCAATATTGCTTCAATGCACCAAAAACAGCCGCCGCCCATAGTAGCCATTTCTGTTTTGTTTCCCTTCTCTATAGTTTCATTATGCTCTGCTTTTTTAAGTGAGGCGGAGTTTATACAATAACGTAAACCGGAAGGTGCTGGCCCATCTGGAAATACATGGCCAAGGTGTGCCTGGCAAACATTGCATAACACTTCCACTCTTGTCATTCCGTATGAATTGTCGGCTTTATAATAAATAACATTGTCTTTAACCGGTTCTGTAAAGCTGGGCCAGCCGGTACCCGAATCAAATTTTAAAGTAGAATCAAACAATTTTGTTCCGCAACAAACACAGGCATACACACCTGCGGTATGTGCTTCGCAATATTCGCCGCTAAAAGGACTTTCTGTTCCATGTTTGCGTGTAACCCTATATTGTTCAGGTGTTAGCTGACCTTTCCATTCCTCATCCGTTTTTCTTACTTGCTTGTCCGGTGAGGGATTATCTTTTGCATAATTCAATACATCATTCCAATTCATATTTTCAGTTTTATAATTTATTTCAAAATTTTATCTAATACATTACATCAAAGTCGGGTAGTGTGTTCTATAGCTCACAGATGGCACGGATGAACACAGATGGTTTGAATTGTTTTTTATCTGTGTTGCTCTATGTAATCTGTGAGAACTTCTACAGCAATAGCTATACCCGATTTAAAGGGAACAATTTTTTTTATCAAACAGGTAACAAAAACTAAATCTCTTCTTTTGAAAGAGATTTAGTTTATTGATACGTTTAATATTTACCTGAGTTTTATATGTCTTTTACTTTTAAAATTTCCCTTTTTTTTCACTGTCAAAACCGGTTAAACCTAAATATGCATGTTGCTCTTTGGTTTTCCCAATGGAGGTAGGAACATAATATGGGGAAGCGGCTGCGTGTATTTCTGATAATACGCCACTGGCAGATGTTTTAAATATTGAAACAGTATGGCTTTGAAAGGCCCCTGCAACATATAAATATCCATCAGCTTCATGCATATCTTTTGTATCGCCCATAGGTAAATTACCACGGCGGTAAAAAAAGTTTGGTGTCAATGTTTTTGCTAAAAGATTATTACCCAGTACATCAAAAACGCTGACGACATTTTCTCCAAAACTGGCTACATATAATTTGCTATTATCATTGCTTACCCATGTCCAGCAGCCTTCATCATTACGGCCTGCTGTGGCAAAATTTTGCACTTTGGCTGCTGTGTTTGCATTGTGCACTGTTACGCTATTTGCTTCTTTAGAAGAATGAAGATTAAAATTAGATAAGTAAACATACTGATCGTTAGGGCTCCACGAAAAACCAATATTACCCGAAACACCGGTTTCTTCATAAACACCACTTGCAGTCAAGCTGCCGGCAGAAAAATTATAGAGGTAAAGTCTTCCTGGTTTTTGCTTAGAAAGATCAGGTTCATCTACCGCAAAGTGTGGTACGCCCCAGGTAGAAACAGCTATTTTAGTTCCGGCTCCATTAAATTCAACTGTGGTTGGGCCACCATTATTGCCATCCATATAAGTAGCGCCTATCTTGTCAAATGATAATCTTCCATTAGATTGATCAAAACTAAAAATGGCTAAGTTGCGTAGAGGAGTGGAAACAACGGTGCCAAAAGCTGTACCGGCCGGTCCCTGGAAATTAGGATTTGCAAATTGATTTCCCACTACCACCCATGTTTGGTTTCCAATAGTTTTTGCAGCAATAGATGCCGCCCTTACACCACGGGAATCCATATTATCCATGGCAGGTGTAGCCGGATTCTGATCTACCTGCTCTAAATGGCCATTTTCTTTATTGATCTTAAAAACTGAAATGCTGCCGTTTACAGGATTGGCGCCTGCATTTACTGCGAGCAGGTAATT
>JALZIY010000313.1 GCA_030860085.1 Bacteroidota bacterium
TCTGCTGATAATGGAAAATCATGGAGTGATCCGAAAATTTTGCACGACGATGGAAAAAAAGCGGAACATGGCTTTGTTTCTCTAATACCTTACCAGGATAAGTTTTTTGTTTCCTGGCTCGATGGAAGAAATACAGTTAGTGAAAAAGTTGATACGGCAACACATACTGGCGGACATGGTGGCGGGCATCATGGTGCAATGAGTTTACGAGCTGCGGTAATTGATAAGCAGGGTAACAAAACTGCGGAATGGGAGCTTGACAATAAAGTTTGTGATTGTTGCCAGACAAGCGTTGCGATTACTTCAAATGGGCCTGTTGTGGTTTATCGCGACCGCTCTGATGAAGAAATTCGTGACATATCAATTGTTCGTTTTGTCAATGGCAAATGGTCGGAACCAAAAACTATTTTTCCTGACAAATGGAAAATTGCTGGATGCCCCGTTAACGGGCCAAGAGCTGTAGCAGATGGGAATAATCTTGCCATTGCATGGTTTTCATCACCGGATAAAAAAGCACAGGTAAATGTTATTTTCTCTGCTGATGGGGGAGAAAATTTTAATAAGCCCATCCGCATTGATGAAGAAACGTCAATAGGCAGGGTTGATGTGGAGATGCTGGATGAAAAGAGTGCCATGGTAAGCTGGATGGAAGGTGCTGTGATAAAAGCTGCGAAGGTATATAAGGATGGCACAAAAGATTCTTCTATAACTATTGCTACTTCATCAGAATCAAGATCAAGTGGATTTCCCCAAATGACCAAATCTGGCAATGATTTAATTTTTGCATGGTCGGACGATAAGAACAAGACAATTAAAATTTCAAGGCTTAGTAACTAACAGAGGCTTTTTCATTTTAGAATAGTAATACTTATCTCTGCCTTGCATTGTTCTTTGTAGGTGTGAGGAAAAGAAAAAGTCTCTCTCAAGTTCCAGAAAAGAAAATTAAAAATTATGTCTCTGTAATTAACAGACACCCCTACTTAAAATTGTCTTCCTCCAAAATCTCAATCATTTTTTTGCAAAAGACACTACAGCCGATAATATATAACTAAACTTATTATCGCAATAAGAATAGTTTTCCAGTCAGTAATTGTCTCTCTCCCCATTTCAACAATTTATTCATCCTTGAATAATCTTCCAAACTTAACGTCTACCCCTTTCTTCTGGACTTTCGAAATGTCTTCATCATGCTTAAAGAATAGCTCTACAAAATACATCCTCTTTCTCAGAAGCTGTTTAAAAATAGAATTTTGATTTACCATGTAAGCCGTTCGTGGGGACACGAACGGCGGCGGGCCGCCGTGGTCGGTGTCCCCACCGACCACTTTTAGCCATATAGGAAATTGCAGAATCATTTTAAACAGCTTCTCAGAGGTAACCTACCCTTATAGACTTCACGAAAGCTTCAAAATTTTTTAGTAACTCATTGAGACAACATCTTATAATTTGCTAACTTAGAAGGGCCTCATTCATCATTTCAATCCTCTTTTTATGAGAAAGATTTCTTCTATCTGCGTATTTCTCTTCGTGGCATGTACTGCTCATGCACAAACAAAAACTTACTGGTCTCCAGAACAAACCATTAAGATGAAAAATATTACCGCTGTGCGTGTATCGCCTGATGGCAAGAAAGTGGTTTATGCCGTAAGAGAAGCGGTTATGACCGAAGACCGCAGCGAATATGTGAACCAGTTGTATTTAACAGATGCTAATGCTGATCGTCCGCTTCGTTTGACAAAAGGCGATAAAAATAATAGCAATCCGCGTTGGAGTCCTGATGGTAAATGGATTGCTTTTACCAGCAACCGTGATAGCAAAAATAATCTCTACATACTACCTGTAGGTGGCGGCGAGTCGGAGCGCCTCACTGATGTAAAAACTGGCATTTCTGATTTTAAATGGAGCCCTGATGGCAAAGCCATTGCCTACACCATGAATGATTCACCATCGGATGTTGAAGAAAAAAGTAAGAAGGCAAAGAACGACTGGTATTTTATGAATGAAGAGTATAAACAAGGCCGCCTTTATGTTCTTTGGATTAATGAAAAAGATACAACCGGTAAACAAAAAGTACTAAAAGTCACCAAAGATAATCGCCATATTAGCTCAATAGACTGGAGCCCTGATGGTAAATGGATTGCATATACGCATGCCCTTTCTCCTGGTGTGAATGATAATGTGTACAGCGATATTGCCATGGTCAACGTAGCTACAGGCGAAGTAAAGAATGTGGCGAATACACCTGCCGGCGAGAGTCAACCCGTTTTTAGCCCGGATGGTAAATCTATTGCCCACCTGGCTATGAATGAAGAAGGGGTGTGGGCTGGGAAAAGCTATATTAAAATATTACCTGTTAGCGGAGGCAAGGCAGTTACACTGGCTAATACACCCAATGAGCCGGGAGCATTGATTGGCTGGAGCAACGACGGACAACATCTTTATACATCAGAAGCGTACCATACCACTGCAAAAGTTTTCCGGCTGAGTGCTGATGGCAAGAGCATTACCGAATGGAGCACAGGAAATAAGGATATGATAAGTTCTATTGATCTCAATGAAAACAACACTCATTTTGGTATGGTGATGCAAAATACTTCAAAACCTGGTGATGCTTATGTAAGTAATACAGCATCCTTCTCACCGGTTAAAATCAGTAATGTCAATCCTGAAATAGCATCTTATCCTGTACCAAAAACAGAAGTAATTAAATGGAAAAGCTTTGACGGTAAAGAAATAGAAGGGCTCCTTACCTACCCGTTAAATTACGAAGCGGGTAAAAAGTATCCGCTGATCCTAAACGTTCATGGTGGCCCTGCAGGCGTGTTTTCTGAAACTTTTATTGCCGGCAATAGTGGCTCGTATCCAATTGCTGCCTTTGCTGAAAAGGGAATCTTTGTGCTGCGGCCTAACCCAAGAGGATCCACCGGATATGGCGTAGAATTTAGGTTAGCCAATCAACGTGACTGGGGA
>JALZIY010000317.1 GCA_030860085.1 Bacteroidota bacterium
GGTGTAGGCTTTGAATTTAGGCATCTGCATCAGGGTATCAATCATATTATAAATGCCAGCTTCGTTCTTATTCAGGCTTTCCGGCCGGTGAATGGTCCAATATTCTTTTTCTCTTTCTTTTGCTTCCGGCGGTAAAATGACCTCTTCTTTTACTTTATTTTTTTTCAGTTCTTCCTCCACCGAAACATTATTTATAACCACTTGCTGGTAAGTAGTGGTTTTTTTGCCAATGAATGCAAATTTAGATTTTCCAAAAGGCGAAATGTCCACTACAAATTTATCTTTTGCTAAAAACCACACGCTGTCTCTCACCAGGCTATACTCCTGTATCAAACTCAATCGATCAACAAAATTAATGTTGGCTTCTTTAGACAGGCGCAGGTTCATTTTTTGCACCGCGTAGGTGCTGTCATGTATCCAGCAATCTCCCTCAAATGTGTTTTCACCTTTTCGTTTGGCGCTGAATAAAAAATGAATTAACCGGCGGCCCGCCACATACTGGGTATCGGCTATTTTATAATTGTAATAATTATCGCCATTATCGCTAATGGGGCTGACAAACTGCTTGTCGAAAACAGGAATAAAATTGTTATAGATATTTACGATTTGGTCCATGCCACCCAAAAGTTTGGTGACACTTTCATTATCCATGCCTATGGTTTTAACGGCTTTAAAAACTTCTCTGCGCCGTAAAGGAGATTGTTGATAATAATAATCCGAGATAGATTCGGTAATGTAAACCGGTAAAAAAGGAACCCCTTCAAGAGTGTCGATATTATCTAAAATAAAATCAAAGGGACGAAGCAGTTTTAGTTTACTAAGCTTTTCTTTATTTACATTTTTAAAATCCAGTTCGAGTTTATTATATAACTGGTAAGAAAAATTATTGAAGCGGTAGCGGTTATTCTGCGGTTTGTATTTTACAATCTGGCGCCACATATATAAACCCCGGTTGCCTTTTGCTTTGACCACCACACCTATATTCATTTTTCCAGCCAGTAAATTAATGATAAGATTAGTCGTATCGGTTTTTAAGGCGGCGTAGCTGATAAAAACTTTATAAGGCGCATAACCTACATTGGTAATTTCTAAGGTGTCGGTAAGGCCGGGGATTAAATAAAAAAGAAAGGAGCCTGAGGAATCAGATAGTTTACCATTACCAGATTTTTTGAAACTAAGCGAAGCGAAAGGGATGGTTTCACCGCTATGGTTATCTTTTACAACTCCCTGTAAAAATTTTGTTTGTGCTTGCAGATCAGCTAACGAAAACGAAAATATAATAAATAGAAAGAATAGAATACGTTTAGCCATTGCTTCAAAATTAAACGTTAGCCTTCATTTTTTATAATTTCTGCTTTTAAACCTATTGAAAGAAAAAGAGTTTGCCTTATATATAGTTTTAATTCTTTTTCTCGATGGAATATCCCACATCCAAAATGGCTTTGTTGATAATAGCAATGTTTACACTGGCATAAACCAAAACTACCTGCTACTAATCCTATAGCCCGGTGGTCGGTCAATAAACAATAACCAAAAGCCCCCGCAAATCTCTTTTTGAATGGGGGCTTTTAATGGGGCTTTCGGCTATTGTTCTTAATGGTATGTGCCTGTGCGACTAATAGGTTTGAATCAATACGTCTGTTGGGATATTGGGCGTATTATGCAGATTCCGAATCATATCCAGCGTCAATTTACGTTTCCTATTCAGAATTTCGCTGGCTCTACTTTTTAAGCCGACAACATTCGCCAGGTCAGATTGATTATAGCCTAATTGCTCCATTCTGAATTTGATTGCTTCAATTGGATCAGGAAAGTCAATAGGGTAGTGTTCTTGCTCATATTTATCTATAAGAATACCTAAGACTTCCAGTTCATCACCTTGAGATGTTCCTGCCTTTGCATCAAAAATTATTTCTAATCTATCCAAAGCTCTTTGATAATCTTTTTTTGTGTTCCATAGCTGTCTGGCTTGCGAAATACTGTTCTTGTTAAATACTAGTCGATAGTAATTCCCTCCTCCTTTAATTGTTCATACCGATGGGGATCGTTCTTCTTAAGTTCTTCAAATTTTTTCGTTTGTTCTAAAATTTTATCTTCTTTATTTTCCCAATCTTCTATTGGATTCAAAATTTCTAGCTCAATGTTTTTAACCAAATGCGCTTTGTCTTTATAATAAAAGATTGGAAGAACCCAAGGGTATCTTGGCCAATGCTCAAACGTTGAATAAGCTTTCTCTTTTTCTAATAGGATTGGTTTTACAGGAACCGAAGGTAAAGAAGGAATAATATGAGATAATTCCTGGGGAGTGCTTTTAGCATCTGTTATATCGGTAATTACAAATTTTGCCATGTTAGCCAACAATTGAACAGTTTCTGTTAAATCCCGATTTTCTGACTGCTTAAAATCAAAAACGACGGGGACTAAATCTTTTTCCTGAAGGGCATCACAAAGGGCATCCAGCACTTTTTTTCTTTCCTCGGAAAAGCGTCCCAATATCAGGACTACTTTGCGTGTGATTGTATTAATGGCATTTCGGATTTTAGGATTGTTGAGAAGCAGGTAGATAAACTGAGCGGTTTCGAGATCTCCTACCGTGATATGGCTTTCTTCCCATTCCCCATTTACATTTTCTCTCTTGTAAATAATATTGAGATCCTTTTGAAGTGCCCCGTCCAGTTTCAGATCCCAAGCTGACATTCCATAAATTTTGCATTCAATCAGTTGTGCTCCCTCGAGATTTGTCATGGCAAGCTGAGTGCCTTGAAGATTGGCACGATGTAAGATGGCACGAGAAAGAATTGTCTCATAAAGATCAGTTCTGCAGAAATGCGCTCCTGTAAGATTAGCATCAGAGGTCAGCATGCCCTAAGTTAGCTTCATGAAAATTAGCTCCAACCAGAATTGCATGATTAAGCTTTGCTTCAATGAGATTAGCATTCGAAAAATCTACAGGTTCTTCCGAACTCAAATCTTTACCAATGAGATTAGCTCTATAAAGGATAGGTCTGATTTCAGGGTTATCTTTCCGCCACTGATTCCAGTGTTTTACACCTTCCTTTAAGATTTCTAAATGCTTCTCCTTAATATCCACTCTGTTATCCTTGATTTCCCGCCAACTGTCAATAATTTTCGGCCCAAGTTTGTCAAGCGTTTCTGCGCTAACTTCGGAGCGGTCTAAATAAACAAATAGCTCACCCTCTTTTTTTATTTTAACTACACGCCCCTCAATCCTCAACTCAGGAAGAGAAACGTCAGACTCGATTGTAAGTCCTTCATGATAGAATGCTTTTGACATTTATAATTCCTCCATAATTTTTTGTGAGTTCAAATACATATTTCATGCGCCGCGGTTCATAAGTTTGATAATAGCTTGTCAGTAT
>JALZIY010000347.1 GCA_030860085.1 Bacteroidota bacterium
CATTAATACCACCCTGGAAAGAAAGTAACGAACAGGTAAAAACAATTTTCCCGTTACCTCTTTTTATCATTTCTTTTCCAAGTTCACGGGTTAAAATAAATTGCGCATTGAGATTAATTGAAATCACTTTATCCCATTCTTCATCACTGTGTTCTGCTACAGGATTTCGCAAAATAGTTCCGGCATTATTTATTAGAATATCTATTTGTTTATGTTCTTTTTTTACAGTCTCAATGAATTGGTAAAGTAAAGAGCGGTCAGAAAAATCTGCAGCATAACTCCAGTACTTTTTGCCTGTTGTTTCCACTCTTTTCTTTGTTTCACTTTCTGGTTGCATGGACACGTCAATAATATCAGCACCTGCTTCCGCCAACGCCACTGCCATAGCCTGGCCAATACCTCGACTTGCCCCTGTGACGACAGCAGTTTTTCCATTCAAATTAAAAAGTTCATTCACTTTCATTAATGTGATATTATGCTTGCCTGTTGCTTTTTATAAAGTATAATACTATCCAACCCGATAACAATTCTACCGATATTAAAGCAGCTAACAGTCAATGCATTCGTGTTTTTTTACGCAATCGTTCCCGATAACGTTTGCAATTTTTTTATAACCAAAAGGTTACACCTTTTAAAAAGGTGTAACCTCTATTGCTTCGTAAAAAAGCATATTTTTAAAGTGAATAATTGTTGCGGTTATGATGAAATTTACTGGTTATGAAGTTTGATTCGGTGACCATAAAGGACATTGCAAAAGCTTTAAACTTTTCTACTTCGACAGTTTCCCGTGCATTAAGGGGTAGCTATGAAATAAGCCCCGAAACAAAAAAATTGGTACTTGAATATGCAGAGAAAATAAATTATCGTCCCAATCCCATTGCACTTAGTTTAAAAGAAAGACGTACCCGCGCCATTGGTGTAGTAGTTAGTGAAATTGCTAATAATTTTTTTTCCCAGGCGATCAATGGTATTGAATCCATTGCTTACAACAGGGGGTACCATGTAATTATTACGCAAAGCCATGAAGCACAGGAACGTGAAAAAGTAAATGTGCTGCACCTCGCTTCACGCGGCGTTGATGGCTTGTTGATTTCACTTTCAAGTGGCGCTATTGAAATTGATTATTTAAAAGAATTGCATGAAAAAGGGTTACCTCTCGTTTTTTTTGACAGAGTGACCAATGAAATTGAAACACATAAAGTTGTTGCCAGTAATCATTTAGGGGCATTACATGCTACGGAACATTTGATCTTTGAGGGATTTAAAAAAATTGCACATATAACCAGTTCACCTTATTTGTCAATTACAAAAGAAAGATTAGAAGGTTATAAAGAGGCCCTGGAAAAGCATAAAATTCCTTTTAACGAAAGTCTTGTAAAGTATTGTAACCACGGTGGCATGATTGCAGAGGAGGTGGAGAATGCAATTATGGATTTATTCAAATCAAAAGTAAAACCAGATGCCATTTTTACGGCTGGTGACAGGCTTACTACTGTGTGCTTTGGCTTTTTAAAAAGGATGAAACAAAAAAAGTCTGAGGTTGGGTTTACAGGATTTACCAATACGCAGGTGGGCGATTTATTCTCTCCATCGCTTACCGTCATTCGTCAGCCCGCAATGGAAATAGGGCAGACGGCAACAGAATTGCTGATTCAAATGATTGAAAGCAAACGACCGGTAACTGAATTTGAAACAAAAGTTTTTGATACAAGTTTAATTATTCGCGAATCTTCGATAAAACGAAATACTTAGTTTTTTCAGCAACTCATTGTAATTGTTTATTTGGTTACATAGAAATTTCTCTAACTTATACTTGTAGCTACCTTTTCCAATAATTTTTTTGTTAATAGCATACTTTCTTCTTCACTCAATTTATCACCTTTATACCCGATGCCTATATATCCACGAAACCTGAGTCTTTAATTATCTTAAAATACTTCAAATTAGAATTTATTGAGAAATTTTGAAGTTTCATTAAGTTTCCAGGAATAGATATTCTTACAACAAAAAGAGTAATGGCAGTGAGTATTTTAAAATCATAAATCCGTAATCGGCTTATACTTAGGAACCAGTGACTTCATTATTACCCATGCAATTAAATAAGCCACAGCGCAGATCGCAAACATAATGGTGTAGCCTGTTCCAATATGCCCAAGTGCTTTGTAATGATCGAATAAAGCACCGCCAAGCTTGGTAGTAAGCACTCCGCCAATACCGCCAGCCATACCACCAATTCCAATTACAGAGCCAATGGCTTTCTTAGGAAACATATCTGAAACCGTTGTAAAGAGATTGGCACTCCATGCCTGGTGAGCAGAGGCGCCAATACCAATCAATATTACAGGCATCCAAAAACTAATATAACCCAGCGGTTGTGCTAATAATACTACCAATGGTATTACGGCTATCAAAAGCATCGCTTTCATACGACCGTCATAAGGCTCGTATCCTTTTCTAATAAAATAAACTGGAAACCATCCGCCACCAATACTTCCAAACATAGTAAGACTGTACAACACAACTAAAGGAAGCATTATGGCAGTGCCGGCCATTCCGTATTGGTCATTTAAATAAGCTGGCAACCAAAATAAAAAGAACCACCACACTCCATCGGTCATAAACTTACCAACAGTAAAAGCCCAGGTTTGTTTGTAACCTAATAATTTCATCCATGAAACTTTTACATCTGCCGCCACTCTTTCTTCAGGAAGTTTTTCTTCATCGCTATTAATATATGCCAATTCCGCTACTGATAATTTTTTTTGCTTTTCCGGTCTTTCGTATAATGCAAACCAGAAGAACAACCATAAAAAACCGACCGCCCCGATAATTATAAAAGCTGCTTCCCACCCCCAGTTCTCAGCAATCCAGGGCACCGTAAGTGGTGCAAGGATGGCACCTACATTAGTACCAGAATTAAAAATACCAGTAGCAAAAGACCTTTCTTTCTTTGGAAAATATTCTGCTGTGGCTTTTATAGCCGCTGGAAAGTTACCTGACTCACCAAAACCCAGCACAGCACGGGCAAACATGAATCCCATTACTGAAACAGGCAAAGCAACTATACCAATCCATCCCAACACAGTAGCAATGCCTTCACCAATTGGGATTGCCAGGGCATGAATAATAGCACCGATTGACCAAATGATGATGGCCCAGGTATAACCTTTTTTTGTGCCCAGTTTATCAATAATGCGACCAGCAAATAACATGGAAATAGCATACGTAAACTGGAAAACGGCCGCAATATTAGCATACTGGGTGTTGCTCCAGCCAAACTTTTCTTCCAGCATTGGTTTTAAAATGCTCAATACCTGCCGGTCTAAATAGTTGACAGTAGTGGCAAAAAATAAAAGAGCGCAAATCGTCCACCGGTATTTTCCAATGGCCTGCATTTTATTTTCAGAAGACAATGATTTAGTTTTTGTTTGCTCAGTTAACATGAATTATTTATTTATATATTCCACCATTATTTTTATCAAAGTTATTTTTATGTTGTCACCTGCATTGCTACTATCATCGTCTGTTGCGTCGCACCCTTGTACATTTGTAAGTCTATTCGGCATTATTCAATCCTCACTATAACAATGCAGCCATTCCTTTAATTCCTTCCCATACCGCGGCTCTTCCGGAGCCGTAATAAAAAACATCTCACTTTCTACAAACACGTGGCTCCGATGGAGCCGCATTATCATTGCCCATTTCCTTTCTACAGATATATATTTGACTGCTACGCAGTCGCATCATTGAACTTTGCTCATTGAACATTTCATTGATCATTTTTCAATGATAGGATTTGCCAATGGCAAATCCCCTACGGTTTATATTTCCGATATTCTCCCGCTTCCTTCACCAACTGCAAGGCCTTTACAGCAGCCGCTTTTAAGCTTTCGTAATCCTTTTGCTCAATTGTTTCTTTGCTAATTAATTTACTTCCCATACCCACTGCTACAACGCCTGCTTTAAACCATTCTCTTAAATTATTTTCTTCTGCTTCCACACCACCTGTAGGCATAAATTTCAGGCTTGGAAACAAATCTTTAATTGAACTGATATAAGCAGGACCTAAAATATTTCCCGGAAAAATTTTCACTATTTCCGCTCCAGCGTTCTCAGCACAAGCAATTTCCGTTGGTGTCATGCAGCCCGGTATCCATAAAAGTTTTGCGTCCTCCACTACTTGCCCAACTTCTTCATTCATCGAAGGACAAACAATAAAATCTGCCCCGGCTTCGATATATTTCTTTGCTTGTTTTTTTGATTTGATCGTTCCGATTCCCAACAATAATTCTGGCATTTTTCTGTCAACTGCTTGTCGTAAATTTTTGAAATTATACAAGGCCGCTTCACCTCTATTGGTATATTCTGCAATTCTCACTCCTGCATCATACAACGCTTGCAGAATTTCAATACTCACTTCTGCACTTTCATGATAGTAAAGTGGTAATAATCTTTGTCCAAGTAATAATTCTACTGCCTTTGTTTTTTTATCCATAATTCAATAACTCTTCTTTATTTCTTCCACCGATGCTGTTGTTGCATCTCCTTTAATGAATAATTTATTAACTGCAGCAGCAGCGGCAAAGTCTATGACCTCTTTTGGCTCCTGCTGATTGTATAGGCCATATATCAACCCGCCCATAAAACAATCTCCGCTACCAACTTTATCGATAATATTCTCCAAATGAAATTCTTTTGAAACAGCCCGTTCAGGGCCGTGTTGCAATAATCCAAAATACGATTTTTCCAGGCGAAATGTATAAGCAATACTGCTAATCTTCGGATAAGTAATATGAATTTGCTTCATACTTTTCCCGGCTGCCTCTATCAATTCCTCTTTTGTCTTTCCCTTACTTTCTTTCAAGGTTGAAGTGATACTCAATAAACTTTCTGCAGCCCAAATGTTTCCCATCACCACATCACAATGCTGGACAAGTTCCGGCATAATTTCATGCGGTTGTTTACCATATTGCCAGAGCTTTGCACGATAGTTCAGATCAATCGAAACAGTAATCTCTTTTTCCTTTGCTGCTTTAACTGCTTCCAGGCAGACAGCAGCGGCATTTGCATTTAGCGCCGGGCTAATGGCACTGAAATGAAACCATGAAACTTCTTCCAAAACTTTTTCCCAATTAATTTGCAAAGGCTTTAATTCCGAAAAAGAAGAATAAGCCCTGTCGTAAATAACCTCTGAATTTTTTAAATCAGCACCTTGTGGTAAATAATAAGTTCCAATTCTATTTCCGGAAAAATAAACCTTATCTGTTTCAATTCCTTTTTCATTTATTGATTCAACAATTTCTTTTGATAAATAATTATCAGGAAGTGAAGTATAATAAGAAACCGGCACATTCCATCTTGCCAAGGCTGTAGCTACATTCAATTCAGCCCCTCCAACATAAACAGGCATGCTATTTTGGCTAATCCATACAC
>JALZIY010000357.1 GCA_030860085.1 Bacteroidota bacterium
TGCTAACACAAGGGGCGCCGAAGAAGCTGTTGCTTTTAATCAGATTAGTTACTTAGGCTTTCCTTTTTCAATTTCACCTACATTTCAACAACGCAATACAAACAGTACCATAAAAGAAAGCTTAGTTAGCGTTGAAGAAATACAAAACCTATGCATAAAAAATGGCAAGCAGCTGGTGCTTTATTTAAGCATGGCTTTTGGAAATCCTTACGAAGATGAGTATAATGAAGAAGTGCTATTACAATGGGCTGATGAAATGGCGAAAAGAAACGTTATTATAATTTCTTTAGCCGACACAGTAGGATTAGCCTCTCCCAAACAAATAAGTGTTGCAATGAACATACTCATTCCAAAGTATGAGCATATACAATTTGGTGTACATCTTCACTCCACAGCGCAAAACTGGAAAGAAAAGATTGGCGCAGCTTATGATGCAGGCTGCAAACGATTTGATGGAGCGTTAAAAGGAATAGGTGGCTGCCCAATGGCAAATGATGATTTAGTAGGGAACATGAACACCGAATGGCTTTTGAGTTTCATGGAGGAAAAAGGAGAACAGTTATCAATTGATAAACATGCACTACACAAAAGTTTACGATTAGCTGAAGAAATTTTTATGTAGCTTGAAATTTACAATTAGTAATCTTCTAACTATTAACTTCCACTGTAAAGGCAATTTTTTATGGATTTCATGCTTAACATAGAACTCTCAAAAGCAGCAAAACTTATTAATCACCATCAAAAAATTTTATCGGTTGGCTCTTGCTTTACAGAACACATTGGCAATGCTTTAACCAGTTTAAAATTTAATGTACTGCAAAATCCGAACGGTATTTTATTTGATCCTGCAAGCGTGGCTGCAAGCCTTACATCCTACATCTGCAATAGGCAATACACCGAGAACGACCTATTTCAATTAGGTGAGATTTGGAATAGCTGGCACTACCACAGCCGTTTTTCTGGAACCAATAAATCAGAAGTCGTTCAAAAAATTAATGTTTCTCAACAACAGGCACATAACTTTTTAAAAGAAGCTGAGTGGTTGATCATAACACTTGGTTCTTCATTTAGCTATCGTTTAAAATACGAGAAAGCTGTTTCAAATTTTCCTTCAGCAGCGGGCGGCGTTGCTAACTGCCACCGTGCGCCGGCACAATGGTTTCAAAAACATTTAATGGCCATTGATGATACAGTTGCACGGCTTGGTAATGTGATTCACGAGTTGTTCAGGTTTAATTCAAAACTCAACATCATTTTTACGGTAAGCCCTGTACGACACATAAGAGATGGGGTAGTGGAGAACAACCATAGCAAAGCAAGGCTTTTAGAATCTGTTCATTACCTCGTTAATAAGTTTGATAAGTTATTTTATTTTCCTTCGTACGAATTAGTAATTGATGTATTGCGTGACTATCGTTTTTACTCCGAAGACATGGTGCATCCCAATTACCTGGCGACCGATTTTGTCTTAGAAAATTTCGTCGAAACTTATATGTCCGATGAAACAAAAGCAGTCATCAAAGAAATGAGAAAGCTAAACATTGCCTTCAAACATCGTTCAACTCACCCTGATACAAAAGCCCATCAGCAATTTATAGAAAGTAACCTCGAAAAAATAAAAGCTCTACAACAGCAATACCCGTTTTTGAATTTAGAGGAAGAGATTCACTATTTTTTAAATATCAACCATTAATATTCATTAAAAGTTGAGAGTTGAAAATGAGAACTGATTATTTAGAATATGCCAGATGCTCATTAATTTTTAGAGGCAACTTACCCCCGGTTCTGATTCTAATTTTTTACTCCTTCTCTAGTGCATTCTATCTCCCCGGATCTCCAAAGTTTTCATCACTTCCGCTTCATAAGCCAGCCATTCTTTCCAGCGTTTTCTAACCTTTTCTTTATCGATGTATGTTTCAGCCAGGCTAATAAACAAAGTATAGTGTCCGGCTTCGCTTTCCATAAACCGGCGATAAAACTTTCGCAGATATTCATCTTGTAATCCTTCGCTTAACCGCTTAAAGCGCTCACAACTGCGAGCTTCAACCATCGCCATAAAAAGTAACTGATCAAGGAGACGGCCCTCTTCGGCTCCTCCTTTTTGGTTAAACCGCAACAGAGCATTTACATATTCATCTTTGCGCTGGTTGCCTAATGTCATCCCCCGATTTTGCAACTCCGCTATCACTAAGCGAAAATGCCCCCATTCTTCGGTTACGATGGGCGCCAGTTCCTGCACTAGTTTTTCTTTGCGACTATAGCGTTGAATTAGCGAAATGCAGGAGATGGCTGCTTTTTGTTCGCAGTAAGCATGGTC
Source organism: Bacteroidota bacterium (assembly GCA_030860085.1). Taxonomy (GTDB): domain Bacteria; phylum Bacteroidota; class Bacteroidia; order Chitinophagales; family Chitinophagaceae; genus Flavisolibacter. Next base: position 2,318 of record JALZIY010000357.1, read on the forward strand.
AGTCAATACATCCTGCAAAGATTTTTCTGCAAGGTTCACCCAACGCGGATCGGTAGGTAATTGCAATCCTAAAATTGTTTTTGCATTTGTCGAAATAGATTCAATAAATAGTTCCATCAGCTTTGTAATTTGATAAACAATATGCCGTATAAAGACATTAACTATCTTTCGGCTGCTCAAAAATAGATTATGAAAATAATATCATCCAAAGCGCACGGCATATTAGATTATGCGACTGTTGTTTTTTTGCTTGCTGCACCAACCATTTTTCAAATGAAAGACACACTTTGCACGTTTACGTATGTGTTGGCAGGTGTGCATTTTGCATTGACGGCTTTAACCGCTTTTGAAGTTGGTTTAGTAAAGTTTATTCCGTTTCGCATTCATGGAATGTTGGAAGTAGTGGTTTCCATTGCATTGGCTGGTATAGCGCTTTGGTTTAGAAATAGCGGAAATGATTTAGGATTTTATTTTTACATTGGATTGGCGATTGTTATTATGATTGTTTTTCTGCTGACCGACTTCAAGTCCGCTCCTAATATATAATTTCTGATCATGCTATTTGTATTTCTACAACTCCAGTCATTATGGAACAACTCAATAATACAGGTGTGGCAATGGTATTATTTTAATAGCTTGAGTAAAGTAGGCCTGGCAGAAGGTGGTAACATTGATGACCCATGAGGATATAGATTATGACAAAAAACATGCTGATGACGTAGCTGCAAAAGTAATCGGTTTTGAACTCGAGAATGTCAGGAAAAATTTACAATGGGTTAAGATTATTGAACTGACAAAATCAGAATTCAAAGCCGCATCTTAAAGTAAGAAAATTTGAAATGCAATAGAGCATCCGTCTGCGGTTTATTTAAACCAATTCCCTACCTTTGCCGCCAAAATAAGTAAAATTAACACTCCTAATTCGGGAGCAGTCAAAAAATCACAGATGCCATTAACTAAAGAAAAAAAAGCAGGTATTTTTGCCACTCATGCAGGTTCTGAAACCAATACTGGTTCTATTGAGGGTCAAATTGCACTAATCACTGAGCGTATGGCTCAGATCGCAGGTCACCTTTCTACTAATAAGAAAGACTTTTCCACTCACCGTGGTTTAATGCACCTCGTAGGCCGCCGTCGTCGTTTACTGAATTACCTACAAAAACACAACCTAGGCAGCTATAGAGCGCTGATAGAAAAATTAAGTATCCGCAAATAAATTAAAAGGCTTTCTCAAACCCTCTCTCAGGAGGGGCTTTTTGCTTTTAAATGCGTGTTGTTTTTGTTCTTCCAAAACGGTTAACAGATAAAAAACAATCTTACAAACGTTTTGAGTTTATCAGTAACCTTTAAATTCAAGCTTAAACTTTTCACATGCTCACACAAAAATTTTCAAAAACATTTGATATAGGGGATGGCAAAGAAATAACCATTGAAACCGGTCGTCTAGCCCGTCAGGCCGACGGGTCAGTTACTGTAAAATGCGGTAATTGTATTATCCTTGCCTCAGTTTGCGCTACCGAAAAGCCAAAAGAAGGGCAGGATTTCTTCCCGCTTTCGGTTGATTACATGGAAAAATTTTCATCTGCAGGTCGCATCCCAGGTTCCTTTTTTAAACGAGAAGCCCGCCTGAACGATTATGAAATTCTGACTTCCCGCCTTATCGATAGGGCTTTGCGTCCTTTGTTTCCAGAAGATTACCTATGCGAAGTACAAGTAATTGTAACTCTTATTTCCAGCGATGCGCAGATTATGCCTGATTCTATGGCTTGCCTGGCTGCATCATCGGCATTAGCGGTTTCTACCATTCCTATCCAGGAAGTGATTTCCGAGGTTCGTGTTTCACGCATTAATGGCGCTTTCAAAACTAACCCAACAAGAGCGGAAATGGAAATTTCTGATCTTGATTTTATTATTGCTGCTACTGAAAAGAACATAATGATGGTGGAAGGTGAAGCAAAAGAATGTAGCGAAGAAGATATGTTACAAGCTTTACAGTTAGCACACGATGCCATCCGCATTCAAATTAGGGCCCAGCAAGAATTAGCAGTAATGGTTGGCGTTCCTGAAAAACGTGACTATCCCAAACCGGAGCAGAACGAGGCGATACGAGCAAGAGTTAATGAATTAGCAACTCCCAGAATGATGGCATTAGCAAGAGCTAATGTAAAGAAGGCTGCCCGTAAAGAGGAATACGATGCCATCAGGGAATATATTTTAGAAACCCTTAGGCAGGAAGCGAACCTGCCTGAAGCTGAAGACTTGCCCACGCAAACTATAAAGATGGTTAAAACATATCTATCCGATCTACAATATCACGTTGTTCGGGATATGATCCTTGATGATAAGATCCGTTTAGATGGAAGAGGTTTAGACCAGGTGCGCCCGCTGGATATGGAAATAGATGTATTGCCAACTCCACACGGTTCTGCATTATTTACAAGAGGTGAAACGCAATCACTTACCACAGTTACTTTGGGAACTCCTTTAGACGAATTGTTAGTGGAAAGTGCCGGCAATTCGGTTGATTCTAAGTTTTATTTGCACTATAATTTCCCACCATTCTCGACCGGTGAGGTTAAGTTTTTAAGAGGTGCCAGCCGTCGCGAGATTGGTCACGGTAAATTGGCTGAGCGTTCTTTAAAGCAAATGATGCCAGCCGGAGATTTTGCTTATACTGTTAGGGTAGTAAGTGATATTTTAGAATCAAACGGTTCTTCTTCAATGGCTACGGTTTGTGCTGGTTCACTGGCGCTAATGGATGCTGGTATCCCGGTTCCAAAACATGTTGCAGGTGTAGCTATGGGTTTAATCTCCAAGGAGGGGAAATTTGCCGTGTTGACTGATATTCTTGGCGATGAAGATCATTTGGGGGATATGGATTTTAAAGTAACCGGGACCCGCGAAGGTATTTGCGGTATCCAGATGGATATTAAAGTAGACGGGTTACCAATTGAAGTAATGCGTCAGGCATTGGAACAAGCCCGCCGTGGTCGTTTACACATTTTAGATGCCATGTACGCTTGCATGCCTGCAGCCCGCAGCGATGTAAAACCACATGCACCAAGAATGGTGAAATTGTATATTGACCGTGAATTTATTGGCGCAGTGATCGGACCAGGCGGTAAGATCATACAGGAAATTCAGCGTGAGACAAACACAACCATTAACCTGGAAGAAAAGAATGACCAGGGTGAAGTAAGCATTTTTGGTTCGGTAAAAGAAAATGTAGACAAAGCAGTAGCATGGGTAAAAGGTATTGTATCGGTGCCGGAAGAAGGTGAGGAGTACGAAG
>JALZIY010000358.1 GCA_030860085.1 Bacteroidota bacterium
GCGTATGGCTATTTATGCTGCCCAGATTGATATAATGGATCAGGGTATTGGAAAAATAATGGCTGCGCTGAAAGAGAAAAACCAATTAGACAATACGCTTATCTTTTTCTTAAGTGATAATGGCGCCTGTGCAGAATTTATAAGCAGCGGCAAAAGCAAAGAAGCAGATGGAACCGCAGAAACATTTGAAAGCTACCGTATCAATTGGGCTAATGCTGGCAGCACACCTTTTAAGGAATATAAACATTACACGCATGAGGGCGGAATAGCTACACCATTAATCGTCCATTGGCCTGCAAGAATCAGAAAAAATTTAGACAACAAATTTGTTAGCGAATATGGCCATGTGTCAGATATTATGGCTACCTGTTTGGATGTAAGTAAAGCTATCTATCCAGCCAAATTTGATGGACATACAATAACACCATTACAAGGCAAAAGTTTAGTACCGCATTTTACGGGCCAATCAAATAATCGCGGTATTATTTATTGGGAGCACGAAGCTAACATTGCTATGCGTGATGGTAAATGGAAATTAGTAGCTAAAACGAATGAAGGCGAAAAATTTGATAAGAAGCATGTAGAGTTGTATGATATGGAAGCTGATCCATCTGAACAACATAATCTTGCTGCAAAATATCCCGAAAGAAAAACTAATATGTTTAACACTTGGATGAAGTGGGCAAAAAGCATCCAGGCCTTTCCATTAGATACCCGTGAGTATGGTGTGAGGATGCAGGCTTATAGGAGAAAAGTAAATGGCAGCTTTGATGATAACTTAGGCGGTTGGAATGTAAAGAAAGCACCAAACGTAGAAGCTGAAGTTGCTATTGACACAACCAGCCAGCTTATTGGTAAAAAATCTGCACATATATCAATGATAAAGCCCGGCGATAAACCTGCAGGATTGTTATTGAACTGGCCTTTCAAAGCAAGTAAAGGAGAGTCGTTTAAGGTTGCGATAAATACAAAGGCAAATACGAGTACTTCAATTTGGTTACGTCTTGAAAAAGCAAATGGTGACTTTGAAAAAGTAATTGACCAGGAAATAAAGCTGTCTCAAAAAGCAGGGAAGTTCACTTATCAATCTATTCAAATCCCTGCTGACGATACATATCGGATCAGTTTATCTTTTGGAAAGCTGTCAGCGGGAGATGAGGTTTGGGTTGATGACATTCAGCTTATACCGATACAAAGCAAATAAGAAACAATTGGGGAAAAGAATAAAAATTTATTTGTATTTCATTTAAGAAAAAAGGCTGCTCATTGTAGAACAGCCTTATGTAGAATTTAAGAGAAAATTTTCTTTTGTAGCCCGTACGAGATTCGAACTCGTATCACCACCGTGAAAGGGTGGTGTCCTAACCCTTAGACGAACGGGCCTAATAATTTATTTCAAATCACAAACAGTAAATATTAGTGAGTCACTCTTAAATTTAGGACGGCAAAGATAAGCGGCGACCTTATCTCGTCCAAAAACTTTTTAAAACAAAAAGCCCCGCAATTGCGGGGACTTTATAGCAAGCAAAAGAAAAAAATAATATCGTTTAGCTAAATAGTTAATGAACATTACATAAGCAATATTATTAAGAAGATATGAAAGTTGCAACCTTAATCTAATCCAATTTCATAGTGCCGTTCAGGGATTTCAACATCCAAAAAACCTTTTTTTATCAATCTTTGCTGAAAAGCCTGCTGTACTTCGTATTCGCCGTGTACTAAAAATAGTTTCCTTATTTCTTTTTTATCCTGGCAGCCCAGCCATTGCAACATATCTTCATAATCTCCATGGGCACTCATACTTTTTATCGCCCCTATTTCTGCATGTACCTGGTGGCGAACGCCAAAAATACTTATCTCATCCTTTCCATTCTGTAATCGGGCACCTAAAGAATTTGGTTCACAATAACCGGTCATTAAAATTGCATTGCGGCTGTTTTCTACATTATTACTAATATGGTGTTTCACACGACCGGCTTCTGCCATGCCACTGGCAGAAATGATAACGCAAGGTTCATTGCGATAATTTAGCAGCTTTGACTCTTCCACATCTTCTATATATTTTAAACCGGTAAAATGAAAAGGGTCTTCGTCATGCTCCAAAACTTTTTGAATTGTTTTGTTGAAATATGTTTTATATTTTTTTACGATGTCTGTAACGGTAATGCTCAATGGGCTATCTAAAAAATAATCCAGTTTGGGCAGGCGGTTTTCTAACTCTAATTGATTCAACGCATAGAGGATTTCCTGCGTTCTTCCCAAACTAAAGGCAGGCATTATCAGTTTACCACCCTTTTCAATACATGTGCGGGTTATCCATTGCAGGATGGTGTTTATCGAAGATTTAATGTCTTCGTGCAGGCTATTGCCATAAGTAGATTCTAAAAGAATAAAGTCGGCCTGCGGAAAAACAGTTGGCGATTTTAATATTACATCCCTGTACCGGCCTACATCTCCACTGAATGAAATTTGCCGCTGTTTACCATTTTCCATAATACGCACGTGCACACAGGTACTGCCAATAATATGCCCTGCGTCTGTAAACATGGCTTCCACTCCATCAATTACTTTATACCATTTGTCGTAATCCTGCTCGGTAAAAAGTCCAAAAGATGCGGCTGCGTCTTGCTTGCTGTATAAAGGCTGTAATAGTGGTTCGCCCTGCGCCTTGCGTTTTTTATTCTGGTATTTTACTTCGTTCTCCTGTATCCCAGCCGAATCTTCTAATAACACAATTGCCAGCTCTTTTGTGGCATGCGTACAAAAAATTCTTCCTTTAAATCCTTCTTTCACCAGTTTCGGAATTAATCCGCTATGATCAATATGCGCATGAGAAAGGATCAATACATCCACCTCTGCAGCATCAAAACCAAGGTCGCGGTTCATGTCATCGGTAGCTGTCCCCATACCCTGGAACATGCCACAATCCAGTAAAATTTTTTTACCATCCTTTAGTGTGATTAAATGTTTAGAACCGGTTACTGTACGGGCAGCGCCATGAAATGCTATTTTCATATCCTATCTTTTCGTATAAATTAATGATGAGTTTAATATAGGAAGTTATGCAATTATGTTATCAACAACTGAATGTCTGAACCATGTTTGGATGGATCAAAGGATTAGCAGGAAATTAGCAATCCACTGACTCAATCAAAATTCCTTTATTGATAGTTCAAACCATTGCCCTAATAAGCCCACCACATTAAAACTATGTATCAGATTAATACGATCATGACATTAGCACATTAGCTAATCAGCAAATTAGCTATTTAGATTTTGCTTTGAACGACCATGTAAATAAAAACTCTGCTACCACTTCATTATCTGTATTATATCCTGTAGATGTTGTTGTAACCGTTTGTGATTGGGCAGAACTTATGGCATTTTGAATGGTTTCTTTAATAGCTGATCCATC
>JALZIY010000384.1 GCA_030860085.1 Bacteroidota bacterium
TAAGCGAGGATGAATTCTGGGAGAAGATAGAAAAATTAAAAGCTGCCGGTGCACAGGGAATATTGGTAGTGCCAATTGAGAAAATGATTGTATGATTTGAAAGATATGATGAATTAGCAGGGAAACTCTTTTGTCATCCTGACGAAGGAAGGATCTCTGAGATTAATAGTAAATGTCTGAGCCATGATTGGGAGGATTTGATGGATTAAAGGATATAAACAGTGGCTTATTTTCTTTGCGCCTTTGGGTGAATTAATCTGAACCATGAATAAAAGATTTACAGGAAATGAAAATTATAACTAAACCTCATAGAGACGAGTGGAAAGAATTGTTACAACGTCCTTACGTAGATAATACTGCGGTACTGCAATCTGTGCAAAATATTTTGGATGAAGTAAAAAATAAAGGGGATCTGGCAGTAAGAGATTTTACAAAAAAGTTTGATGGAGTCTATGTAGAAAATTTTAAAGTAAGCGAGGAAGAAATATTTAATGCAGCTAATCAGTTATCCAATGACTTAAAAAAAGCCATCCAGCAGGCAAAGAAGAATATTGAAGCTTTTCACAAAATCCAATTAACGGAAGTCAGTAAAATTGAAACTATGCCTGGCGTCGTATGCTGGCGAAAAAACGTAGGCATTGAAAAAGTGGGCCTATATATTCCGGGTGGAACGGCTCCTTTATTTTCAACTGTATTAATGCTTGGTATTCCCGCAAAATTAGCTGGCTGCAAAGAAATTATTTTATGTACGCCAGCGTCTCCCCTCTCCACCTGTGGAGAGGGAGAGGGGGAAGGGGGTGAGGTTCACCCCGCAATATTATACACTGCCAACCTAATAGGAATAAAAACCATTTTTAAAATTGGTGGTGCACAGGCAATAGCAGCTATGGCCTATGGAACAGAAACAATTCCTGCGGTATATAAAATTTTTGGTCCTGGTAATCAATACGTCACTACAGCCAAGCAATTAGTGCAAATGCAGGGTATTGCTATAGACATGCCTGCTGGGCCAAGTGAAGTATGTGTGTTGGCAGATGAGACAGCAAATCCTGCTTTTGTTGCAGCCGATCTTTTATCGCAGGCAGAGCATGGAACGGATAGCCAGGTGTTGTTAGTTTCCAGTTCTTCGTCTCTTGTTTCCCGATGTTTAGAAGAAATCGAAAAGCAATTAAGAAATTTACCAAGAAAGGAAATTACAGAAAAAACATTGAAGAATAGTAAGGCAATTGTTGTTGACAATTTAGATGAAGGGATTGAATTAATGAATGACTATGCTGCGGAACATTTAATTGTTAATTGCGCAAATGCAGAGGCAATTACAGAAAAAATAATTAATGCTGGTTCTGTTTTTATTGGTAATTATTCTCCTGAGAGTGTAGGAGATTATGCCAGCGGTACAAACCATGCCTTACCCACAAATGGTTTTGCAAGAGCTTATAGTGGTGTTAGCATGGATAGTTTTGTTAAAAAAATTACATATCAAAAACTCACTAAAGAGGCTTTGAACAATATTGCAGAAACGGTGATCGTGATGGCCGAGACAGAAGGTTTGCAAGCGCATGCGGAGGCAGTGAAGTTGAGAACAAGACCTCCTCAATCCCCCAAGGGGGAAATTTCCAAAGCACAGCCCTCATTTAAGCAGGCAGTAAGAAATTTATCAGGGACTCTGAAAAGCGGGGACAGTGCTATGGACGATCCCCCTTTGGGGGGTAGGGGGGCTCGCGAAAACATTCTCAACCTCAAACCATATTCTTCTGCACGCAGTGAATTTAGCGGCGAAGCAAATATCTTTTTAGATGCAAACGAAAACAGTTTTGGTTCTCCATTAACTAAGTGGTACAATCGTTATCCTGATCCAATGCAGATAGAAGTAAAGAAAAAAATTTCTGCTATTAAAAATGTTGCAGTGGAAAATATGCTGCTTGGCAATGGCAGTGACGAGTGTATTGATCTACTGATCCGTGTTTTTTGCGAACCCAAAAGTGATAATATAATTATTTGTCCACCTACTTATGGTATGTATGAAGTCTGCGCCAATATCAACGATGTTTCAATAAAAGAAGTGCCTTTGTTGCCTCATTTCCAATTAAATCTTGATGCGCTGGAACAAAATATTGATGCACATACTAAATTGATCTTTCTCTGTTCACCAAATAATCCCACGGGAAATAGTTTGGAAAGAGAAGACATTGAGTTGTTATTAAATAATTTTGAAGGCCTTGTCATTTTAGACGAAGCGTACATTAATTACAGCCGTCAACGTTCTTTTATTGCC
>JALZIY010000450.1 GCA_030860085.1 Bacteroidota bacterium
AGAAAAAGCAAGAGCTAAAGAAAGAATATTTTCTGTGCGGAACGAATTTGGCGAATGGGACCCTAAACTGCAGCGTCCCGAACTATGGAGCATTTACAATTGCCGCATTCACAAAGGAGAGAATGTACGGGTGTTTCCTATCAGCAACTGGACCGAACTGGATGTTTGGAATTACATAAGGAAAGAAAAAATAGGCCTGCCTTCCATTTATTTTTCGCACGAAAGAGAAGTGATAACACATGAAGGACAATTGATTGCTGTTTCAACCTTTATACGTATTGACGAAAGCGATGTGCTTCACAAAAAGCGGGTTAGGTACAGAACAGTGGGAGACATGACTTGTACGGCCGCAGTAGAAAGCATTGCCATTACGTTGGATGATGTGATAAATGAAATTAAAGCAACACGCATTAGCGAAAGAGGCGAAACCCGTATTGACGATAAAGTAACCGAAGCAGCAATGGAAGACCGTAAAAAGAACGGATATTTTTAATAATAGATGAGGGTTGACAGATGACAGATGATAGATGACAGTGGGTTGCCTTAAACCCTAAACCTTAAACTAAAAAAAATGGATCTACTTCGATTTATAACAGCCGGGAGTGTGGATGATGGCAAAAGCACTTTGATTGGCCGTCTGCTTTACGACAGCAAAAACATCCTTACCGACCAGTTGGAAGCTATAGAAAAAAGTAGCAAGAATAAGGTGAATGGTGAGATAGACCTGGCGCTGTTAACAGATGGCCTGCGGGCCGAAAGAGAGCAGGGCATTACAATTGATGTAGCCTATCGTTATTTTTCTACCTCAAAGCGAAAATTTATTATTGCCGATGCACCTGGGCATATTCAATACACCCGCAACATGATCACCGGCGCCAGCAACGTAAGTCTGGCTATCATACTTATTGATGCAAGAAAAGGTGTTGTGGAACAGACACGCCGCCACAGTATTATTGCTTCCCTCTTGGGCATACCGCATGTGGTAGTCGCTATTAATAAAATTGATTTGCTTGATTATTCTGAAGAAGTTTACAACGGTATTGTTGCGGAGTACAAAACTGTAGCCCGGCAGCTCAACCTGCAAGATGTAACCTATATCCCGTTAAGCGCATTGAACGGTGCAAATGTAGTGCAGCTATCTGCAGATACGCCCTGGTATAGCGGTCAGCCTTTATTGGAATTGTTAGAAGAAGTACCGGTTGATAAGAGCAGAAATGATGGCCATGCTCGTTTCCAGGTGCAGTACGTAATTCGTCCTCAGGCCGTTGACTTGCACGACTACCGTGGCTATGCAGGTAAAATTAGCAATGGTATTTACCGCAAAGGCGACAAAATAAAAGTGCTTCCTGCAGGCATAGAAACCCAGATTGAAAAAATAGAAATAGGAGGTGTTGAAACGCAGGAAGCTTTTGCGCCTCAAAGTGTAACTTTTTTATTAAAAGATGCTGTTGATATTAGCCGGGGCGATACACTTGTAAAAAGCGATGATCCTATTAATACTGTAACTGAAGCCAAAGTATTATTATGCTGGATGGATGAAAAACCATTAAAGCCCGGAAACAAATATTTATTACAACACCAAAGCCGCCTCGTAAAAGTATCAGTTAGTAGTATTGACTACCGGGTAGATGTAAGCACGCTGGATAAGCAAACAGACATAAGCGAAGTAAAATTGAATGAAGTTGTGAAGGCAACAATAAAGATGGCATCGGGCATCGTGATAGATGCTCATGAGAAAGTAGCCTCAAACGGTTCTGCTATCCTGGTTGACGAAACAAGCAACAACACAGTTGCCGGAGTTTTATTCCAGTAAAAAGACAAGATCATGAATGAAAGATTTTATCAGGCATTAGTTGATTTTAAGAAGCAGCAACGCCCCGTTGTATTTGATTCCAAAATAGCAACAACAGGAGAACGCTACCTGTTTATCGAAGGTTTGTTTTAATTGTCAATTTTCACGATGCGTAAAAAAATAAATACGGGTAAAGTAGTTCTGGTCGGTGCCGGTCCCGGCGACCCGGAACTGTTAACAATAAAGGCTTTGCGATACCTGCAAAGAGCTGATGTGGTATTAACCGATCGTCTCGTAAGCGAAACAATTATTTCTGATTATGTAAATGCCAATACAAAAGTGATCTATGTAGGAAAGCAATTCCGCCGCGCAGCATCCATGCCACAAAAAACCATTAATGAGTTAATGATAGGATACGCCTTACAAGGAAAATTAGTAGTGCGATTAAAAGGCGGAGATGTTTCTATCTTTTCAAACATTCACGATGAATTGGAAACACTTGCAGCGGAAGGCATTCCCTATGAAATTGTTCCCGGTGTTACAGCTGCCTTAGGTGCTGCGGCTTACAGTGGTATTCCTTTAACAGCAAGAGGTTATTCAACTGCTGTCAGGTTTTTAACCTGCTATAAATCGGATGTGATAACTGAAGAATATTGGAAAGAACTTGCGCAGACCAATGATACACTGGTATTTTATATGTCTTCCGAAACATTGAACGGCGTGGTAAAAAAACTAACCACATACGGCATGAACCCTGACAAATTAATAGCTGTTATAGAACAGGCAACAACGCCTTTTCAATACGTGCAAACAGCCAGCCTGTATAATTATGAAAAGGAGTTTGGTAACCGCAGGCTAGCTTCTCCTTCTTTGGTTATTATTGGTAAAGTTGTAGCGCTTCATCAGCAGTTTGGTTGGCTGAAAAACAACTTAGTTAAAGAAGAATATTTTAAAACGATTGCTGACAGATTAATTCCCTACACTAACAAAAAAAGGGCATAATAAAAGAATTGAGTCATGTTACCAACGCCGAAAATGAAAATAGTTGAAGAACTGATTGCAGCTTCTAATAAAGAAGAACTGATTTGGGTAAATGGATACCTGGCTGGCATTATTTCAGGAGGTGCGCATCCGCACCAACAAAGCATCGGTGCAAAACCAGCTGTGAATAAGATTACTATTTCTTATGGAACAGAAACAGGAAACGCCAAAAAGTTAGCTGTTCAGTTTGCAGCAAAAGCAAAAAGCGCAGGCGTCAATGCAAAACTGGTAAGCCTTGACCAATACCGGATAAATGATCTTCAAAAAGAAGAATATTTTTTATCAGTGATCAGTACACAGGGTGAAGGAGAGCCACCGGTTGGTGCCAAAAAGTTTTACGATGGTATTCATAATAATGGTTTTCAATTAAAGGGTTTTAGATATGGTATTTTAGCTTTAGGAGATACTTCTTATCCATTGTTTTGCAAGGCCGGCGAAGATGTGGATGCACAATTAAATAAATTAGGCGGCCAACGATTGATTGACCTTCAAAAATGCGACACAGATTATAGAGAAGAAGCAGATAGCTGGTTTGCACAGGTGTTGAAAAAATTAAGTGCTGCAGATACAACAGAAGTTGTTGTAAAGCCGGTTATAACTAAAAATCCCACAGGGAAAAAAACTTATACCGGAAAGCTGTTGGCCAACATTAATCTCAACGACAGGGGCTCAAAAAAACAAACACACCACATTGAAATTGCGACGGAAGATGTGGATTATTTGCCCGGCGATGCATTAGGTATAATTCCTGAAAATCCATTGTTCACTGTAAACAATATTCTTTCACTATTAGAAGAGGATGGCAGCAGGAAAATCCTGTATAAAGGTGAACAGTTATCACTCTTTGATGTGTTGCAAAGGAAAGTGAATGTTGTTTACCTGCCGCAAAGAGTGACAAGTAAATATGCTACTATTATAGAACAGGAAATTCCTGAAACAAGTATTGGCTTATTAGATCTGTTGAAAATATACCCGGTAAAAAATGGTGATCAATTTCAAAAACTGATCGATATTTTAGAACCTAATGCACCGCGTTTGTATTCCATTTCTTCTTCACCCCAAGCACACGACGGCGAAATTCACCTGACCGTTGCGAGAGATGATTTTAAGATAAATGAGGAAGTGAAATACGGCCTGTGTTCTGATTTTTTTTGCCGGTTACCTGTTGGTGCTACGTTTGAATTTTATATTCACAAGAACAATCAATTCCGATTGCCGGAAGATGATAAAGATGTGATCATGATTGGACCCGGAACCGGCATTGCGCCTTTCCGTTCTTTTTTGACGCATCGTGATGTTAGAGGGGCATCCGGTAAAAACTGGCTGTTCTTTGGCGACCAGCATTTTACCACCGATTTTCTTTATCAGTCTGAACTGCAAGACTGGTTTGATACCGGTGTGCTCACACGCATTAATACAGCATTCTCCAGGGATCAGCCGGAAAAAATATATGTACAACATAAAATGCAAAAGCATGGCAAAGATTTTTTTGAGTGGCTGGAAAATGGTGCTTTTGTATATGTATGCGGTATCAAAAACCCAATGAGTGTAGATGTTGAAAAAACATTGCTGCAGGTAGTGCAACAATATGGAAACAGAACAGAGGAAGAAGCAAGGGAATACCTGGATCAATTGAAGGAAGAAGACCGGTATTTAAAGGATGTGTATTGAGGAAGAATAGTTGACAGTTGATAGTTGACAGATGACAGATGATGGTTCATTGTTAATGACAAATAGTTTATCAGCCATGGAAGAGAAAGAATGATTGCTATAGTAATAACTTTTATTTGTCATCCCGAGTACTCAATAAGCGTTTGCTTAAGCTCTTTGAAAATGACACTATCAGTCAGAAATTTGCTAAGTAAAAAGGCAACTTATGGCAGCGTAGCAGTACTACATTTTAGTGTCCTAAAGTACCTGAATCTGAGCCTTGCTTCAAAGAAAAGCATAGCACTTTTTGGTGATGCTCCTTAGCAATAAGGAAGTATTCCCGTATGGCAGCGTGCCTCTACTATTATTTTCTTTGAGCCATAAGTTGCCTGTTGTAAACTTTTAAAAAAAAGGCAATGTCAAAGGTAACAGTTTTTAAAACGGTTCATGAGCATGCAGCAGGTATTGATGTAGGCGCTACAAAAATTTTTGTTTCAGTAGATGGCACAGAAGTAAAAAGCTTTGATACGTTCACATCGGGTTATTATGAGTGTGCAGAATATCTGCAGCAAAAAGGCAATACAGAAGTAGCCATGGAAGCCACCGGCGTTTACTGGATAGCACTGTATGGGATGCTGGAAAGCTGTGGTCTCAAAGTATGTCTGGTCAACCCCAAAGAAACCAAACAGGTAAAAGGCCGAAAAACAGATGTAGCCGATTGCCGCTGGATACAGAAGCTGTTTTAGCAGGTCTGCTTCGCGGGAGTTTTATACCGGAAGGCAAGTATATGGAAGTACGTCAGTTGGTGAGAGAGCGGCTTGATATAATAGATATGGGAAGTGTATATGTAAACAAAATGCAGAAATGCCTGGAGTTGATGAATATTAAACTGAAAGAAGTTATTAGCCAGGTACATGGAACAAGCGGAATAAAAATGATAAAAGCAATCATCAGCGGCAATAGGGATAAGCAATATTTGCTGAGCCTTTGCGACAAAAGGATTATTAATAAAAAAGGCGAATCAATATTAAGAGCATTAGAAGGCAATTACAACGATACCTATTTATTTATGCTTGAGCAGAATATGCAAATGTGTGAGAAGCACCAGCACCAGCTAACCTTACTTGATACGGAAATAGAAAAGTTGCTGGCAGCGCTATGCAAAACCAAACAGGCAATAGAAGTAAAGACTAAGCCAAAACTAATCAGGCATCATGCTCCAAAAATAAAAAGTTTACATGCAATGATGATACAGATGTATGGAGTAAATGCAGGTAGTATATCGGGTTTTAATGATTACACCTTGCTAAGACTGGTAGGAGAAACACCGAACGGATATGAGCCGCTATCCTGGCAGAAAAAATTTTGTAAGCTGGTGTGGGTTATCGCCTAAAAGAAATGATAGTGGCAAATCAAAAAAAAGAGTAAAAGGAACCTCCTGCAATAAAGCAGGACAGATATTTAAAGAATGCGCACAGGGCTTGCTCAATAGTAAATATGTAGCTATCGGCAGTTTTATGAGGAAACTAAGGGCAAGAAAAGACTCGGCCATTGCCATTAAAGCAGGAGCAAGAAAATTAGCAGAAGCCTATTACGATGCTCTTACCAAAGGAGTAGATTATGTGGAACAAGGAACAAAAAAATATGAAGAACAAATAAGGCAAAGAGAAAAAAAAGCACTTTACAAACTCGCTAAAAAACACAATATGCAACTAATTGAAAAACAAAAAGCTGCCTGATGTGTCATTGGCAGGCACGAGGGATCTCAGAGGCATTATCTATAAACAAGTATGAATAAATTTTTTATTAAATGCTGACAAAAATAAATATATCTGGCAATGTTTACGCCTTTTAGAATCCTCCTTCGTCGGGATGACAAAATTCATTGGTTCTGTTCAGGTTGTGGAAGGATTTAAAAGATTGAGCATTTGAGATCCCTCGTACCTCGGGATGACAAAAACAGGAGTTTCCATGGGATAACAAAAAAATAAGACTGACCGAAAATGCACAATAGAATTATCAGTGGATGAACGGAGCGTCGCCAGGAACGTTCATAGTAGTAATGCAGATGATTAAATAATAAAAAAACTTTTAATAAACAACAATGGCAGAAGCACCAAACTTATCACCGATAGAGGGATTAAAAAAAGGTAGCGATGGATTGCGGGGAACCATTGCCCAAAGTATTCAAAGCGAACTTACAGGTGCGATTACAGATGATGATCAAAACCTGATTAAATTTCACGGAATGTACCAGCAGGACGATCGTGATCGCCGTGAAGAACGGGCCGAAAAAAAACTGGAGCGGCTGTATTCATTTATGATACGGCTAAGAATACCTGGTGGATTTCTGACAGCAGACCAGTGGATAGCCACACATAATATTGCAGGCGAATATTCGACCGGCGTTATTAAAATCACTACCCGGCAAACGCTTCAACTCCATGGATTATTAAACAGCAAATTAAAGCTCACCATACAGGCTTTTAACCGGGCTAAATTGGATAGTATCGCTACCTGCGGCGACATTAACCGCAATGTTTCCTGCAGTTCCAATCCAAAAGAATCTCCCATACACGAACAGGTGTTTGCCTACGCCGAAAAAATTAGCAGACTGCTCATGC
>JALZIY010000454.1 GCA_030860085.1 Bacteroidota bacterium
GTACTATGGTCTCCACTTAATAAAACCGGGAAGAAATTGTTTTTTAAAGAATCAGATACGGCTTTGCTCACTTTATCATACATGGCGGCCACCCCCTTTATGCGTTTTGCGTATGGAGATTCTATAGCTTCGTAGAGTAATTTATTTTCAGGTATTATCTTTTCTGAAGGGAAATGAATAAAAAAATTACTCATGAAATCTAATGCTGCGATCTTTATCGCTTCAATGCCTAAACTTGCTCCACGTGTACCGGCTCCAATTTCTGATGGCACTTCTATTAACTTAATATTCTTCATGTAAATGCTTCGTAATATAACAACAAACCCTAACTCGACGCTTCGAAATTAGGGTTTAAGTATTGTGGTGCAAAGTATTACAGCGAACATTAATCATGTGCAGCCAAAACAGGGACTGTACTTTCAAAAGCCAACTTCTTTGTATTGTTAGGCTTAAAAAGATGTTCAATAAAAGAATGAGATTTGGGAATGGTAATGATCATATCAATTTTCTTATCGGCAACAAACTGGTTAATGGTTTCATGAAAATCATAAGTTCCTATAAAATAAAATTCAGGTTGATAGTCGCCAAACATTTCTACCATTTGAGATCGTTGTCCTAAAAATTCTTCTGAAAGAGAAACATAATGTTCACTGTTTACATTGACAATGTGCACATTAGGTTTAAACATCTCCAAAACAGATTTAATAGGAACAAAAGGAATGGAAACGCCCACTTCTTTAAAATCAGAAGTGATAGCAACGTTTTTAATTTGATTAAATGTAGCGGAAGGAGGAACGATTAAAATGGGGCAAGGATTTTTATCTACAATTTTCAGCGTTTTACCTGTCAGAAACATTTGAGCCAATTTTGATTTGCCCGTTAAACCCATAATAATTAAATGAGCGGCATGATGCCTGGCAAAGCGGCTCAATGCTTCCGGTAAGTCAGTACTTTCTTCGGTATGCGTTTTAACATTGGTAATTCCTGAAGAAGTTAGCCGTTGCTTTAGTTCTTCCATTAACTCCTGCGCCTGTTCGGCTTCTGTATTTTTTTCATACGCATGATAAAGTATTACTTCTATTTCGTGCTGGCCGGTTAGCATCTTTATAGCATAATGAGCAGTGTTAATAGAAGTGCGGGAAAAATCAACAGGGACAATAATTGTCTTCATAAATAATAATTTAAGTGCAATAAATATTTTATAAGCCGCTAAAGCAGGCTTACCGGTTTTAAAAAAATTAGAACGCAAAACTAAGTTTAATATCTTTCTGTTGTTGTGTAAAAAAGGTTGATAAGAATGCGCAAGGCTTTTTGCAGCGAACCTTTTATTCCTTCTCATTAGGCTATATTTGCCGCTAAAATTTGCTAAAGATTGCGACTAAAATCCTTAGAAATCAAAGGCTTCAAATCCTTTGCAGATAAAACTATTGTACTTTTTGATGAAAACATCACGGGCATTGTTGGTCCCAATGGTTGTGGTAAAAGTAATATTGTTGATAGCATTCGCTAGGTGATAGGCGAACAAAAGATCAGCCATCTGCGTTCAGAGAACCTGGAAAGCCTTGTGTTCAATGGTTCAAAAACGCGTAATGCAAGTGGGTTGGCAGAAGTAAGCCTTACGTTTGAAAATACAAAGAATCTCCTTCCAATTGAATTTAATACTGTAACCGTCAGCCGTAAATATTACAAAAACGGTGATAGCGAATACCGCTTAAACGATGTGCAGTGCCGGTTAAAAGATATTCAAAACCTGTTTATGGATACGGGTATCTCTACCGACAGTTATGCCATTATAGAATTAGGCATGGTTGATGATTTGATAAAAGATAAGGAAAACAGCCGCCGGCGCATGCTGGAACAGGCAGCAGGTATAAGCATTTATAAAACCCGTAAAAAAGAAGCCAGGCAAAAGCTGGATGCGACAGAGCAGGACCTTGCCCGGATAGAAGACCTGCTTTTTGAAATTAATAACCAACTGAAAAGCCTGGAGAACCAGGCAAAAAAAGCAGAGAAATATTTTGAGATCAAAAAAGATTATCGCGAAATAAGTGTTGAATTGGCTAAGGCCTCTTTGGAAGGGTTTAATACCACCTTTAAAGAATTGAATCAACATCACGATGCAGAAACCGATAAACGCACGGCCTTAGAATCAATAATAGCTACAAAAGAAGCACAACTTGAAAACGAGAGATTAGGTTTTATTGAAAGAGAAAAAGAACTGCATGCTATGCAGCAGCTTTTTAATGAGATAGTGCAACAAGTACGTACAAAAGAAAACTATAGAAATCTTTCTTCTCAGCGGTTAGACCATTTAAAAGAAAGATCGGGCAACCTGGAAGATTTTTTGCAAAAAGCAGAAGGCCAGATCACGGGGATTGATGAAAGCATCGGATTTACTCAAGAGCAAATTAGTAATGAGGAAAAAGAATTGGCAGAATTGTCCGGTCAATTAGAGAATTTTAGAAAAGAGGTTGATGCCAGGCGATCTGTATTAGATGAAAAAAGAAAAACGCTAAACGACCTGCGCAATGCCTTTCAGCAAGTGCAGCGAAGTCAATTTGATGCAGAAAAGAAAGTGGCTGTAGCTGACACTTCTATTCAGAATCTTCAAAGAGCCATCCACCAGGTGGAAGAGGAAAGAGCCGTTCGCGAGCAACAGATCATTCAATTAGAAGAAGAACGGGAAAGCAGGCAAAAAGAAATTGATACCAGGAAAAAGGATCTTGAACAATTGCAACATCATCACGACACTACTAAAGAGCAGATACTACAAACGCAAGCTATATTAGAAACATTGAGGGCTAAGCTTGCCGAAGAAAACAGGAAATTAGATGCAAAGAAAAATGAACACGATCTGTTGAAAAGCCTGATTGATTCAATGGAGGGCTATCCTGAAAGCGTTAAATTCCTGCATAAAAACAAAGGCTGGAATTATACCGCACCCATTTTATCAGATATTATATATGTAAAAGAAGAGTTTAGAGCAGCAGTTGAAAACGTATTAGAACCTTATTTGAATTACTATGTTGTGAATGATTTGCGGGAAGGCTTGCAGGCCATTCATTTATTAGATGATAATAAAAAAGGCAAAGCCAATTTTTTTCTCTTAGATAAGGTAAATGATTCTGTTGTGCTGGTTCCGGATTATAAACCTGATGCAACCATACCGGCGCTGGATGTAATTGAAGTGGATGAGCAATACCGCAGGTTAGCAGAACAACTTTTAGGAAATGTTTTTATTGCTGAAGATGAAGAAGCCTTAGCCAATGCCAATGGCTTTGTAATATTGGAAAAACATGGTAAATATGTTAAGGGAAGTTTTACATTAACCGGTGGCAGTGTTGGTTTATTTGAAGGAAGGAAAATCGGACGTGTAAAAAACTTTGAAAAACTGCATGAACAAATTGCTGTACAACAATTAGTTGTTGATGATTACAGCCTGCAAATTCGCACCCGGCATAATGAAGTCATTGCATTTAACCAGGATTTGCGTGAAAATGCCATCAGGGAGGCTGAAGGCGAAATACAACAAATAACCAATCAACTTTTCAATGTACAAAACCGGTTGGAAAATCTGCATCATACACAAGAGCAATCTAAAAAACGATTTGATGATTTTCAGTTACAGTTAATACAAACACAGGCCTCAATTGAAACCGTTCGTAATGAGCTTGTTTCACTCAACGAAAAATTAGCTGATTATACAAACCAATTAGAACAGGCAGAAACGGATTACCGTAATATTGAATTAGCCTACAACGAGATCAATACACAATACAACAGTGTTAATTTAAATTTTACCCGGCAGCAAAGTAAGATTAATGGCTTAAAGCAGGAGTTAGAATTTAAGAATAACCAGTTGGAGGAATTACGCAACCAGGTACAAACTAATTCACAGCAATTGTCAGAAACGACTGATGCAATAGAGCAGGTAAGCAATGATTTAAAAGGAATCGAAGAAAGTTTATTGGAGTTAATGCGTAACAGGGAAGAAGAAGAAAAGCAGTTAAACCTTTCAGATCAGGCTTATTATAATTTACGCAACCAGTTAACGGCAAAAGAAAGCGAACTACGCCATGACATTAAAGAAAAAGATGCACTTGAACACCTGTTATCAGCTATAAAAGATAAACTCAATGAGTTAAAACTACAGTTAGCGGGCATGAAGGAAAGGCTTAATGTAGAATTTAAAATTAAGCTGGAAGACATCTTAGAGGAAGAACGGACGGGCGAAATTTCTTTAGAGGAATTGCAGGAAAAAGCAGACCGGATGAAAAAGCGTATGGAAAATTTAGGGGAAGTAAATCCCACTGCCATAGAGGCTTTTGAAGAAATGAAGAAGCGCTATGATTTTATAGTAGAACAAAGAAATGATTTGACTGGCGCTAAACAAAGTTTATTGCAAACCATTGCAGAAGTTGAAACCACTGCTAATCAAAAATTTTTAGACACGTTTAACCAGGTAAGAGAAAATTTTCAAAAAGTTTTCCAAACCCTCTTTACAGCAGATGACCAGTGCGACCTGATTTTAGAAGATCCCGATAACCTGGCGGAAACAGGTATTGATATTATTGCCAAACCAAAAGGCAAACGCCCCAGCAGTATTAACCAGTTAAGCGGAGGTGAAAGAACATTGACAGCAACGGCTTTGCTCTTTTCTATCTACCTCATCAAACCTGCGCCTTTTTGTATATTAGATGAAGTAGATGCGCCATTAGATGATGCCAACGTAGGTAAGTTCACCAACATGATCCGCGAGTTTAGCGATAACTCTCAATTCATTATTGTCACGCATAATAAAACAACCATGAGTACAGTAGATGTAATTTATGGTGTGACCATGCAGGAGCCTGGTGTAAGTAAATTAGTATCGGTTGATTTTAGAAGTTTGAATTAGGGTGTTTACGATGAAAAATATTCAACCCTCATTGTTTCAGTTCAGATTATTCTACTATACTCTTGCAAAAAGGTTATTCTCATATATCTCAAATCGGAAAATCAGGATGGATAATTTAAAATTTCAATTTTCAGTAAATTGGAACGTGGAGGTTTGAATATCCATGGGTCAACCCCTTTCCCATAATTATGAAAGTGAATATTATGATCAGAGTCAATTCTCTTTGCGTGAACCTGGTATTTTAAGATTTACAGCTACCTATTAATGATCCTATTCTTTTTTTATGAAAAATGGATTTACATTAAAGGTTTGAACAATAAAACAGAAATATGGCCACTAAATTAAATTGGAATGATTTAGCAGACAATTTCCACACCTATACTGCTGTTTAAACCCCGTCAGTCGTTACTTCCCGTGTCTGCGGGATTTTTTAATAAATCAGGCGTAAGGCGTTGAAGTCCTTCAAAAGTAAACTCCTTAGTCACATAAACACCTCCTTTACCCACTTTTACTGATCCATCAGCCCTTACCAATACTTCTTTTCCTATAAGTCCAGGTAAGTTCATATTTAAAGCACGGCTTATGGGTATTTTTCCTTCCAAAGGAATAGAAAAATCTGCTTCGCTCTTTACAGATATCTGTTCGGTTTGTTTAAAATTGCCTGCAAAAACAGAATCAAGGTACACATCAACGGCAGATTCTTTTATCGTTACGCCAAAGCTATTGGGGTTGTGTAAAGTAGCATCAAAACCCACAACGGTCTCTTTTAAGCCCACGCTTTTCAGATTAAAATTTTCAAGTCTTTTAAATTGAGGCTCTTCCATTTTTCCGCAGGAGCTGAGTCCAACTATAAACAACATTAGAACAGACAAGATTTTCATGTTTTTATAAATAGCAAAATTTATGCTTGACAAAAATGTCACGTAAAAAAAAGTAAAAATTATACTGCTAATTATATTAGCTATCCGCCAAATTTATTTAAAAAATTGGCGGCTAAATAATTTAGTAGACTTTTAAATTATATTTGTTTGATAAACAATAAGTTGACACATTTAAGGGTTCTATTTTTATAAAATATCAGCGCCAGTTAAGGTA